>CAZNSS010000461.1:0-3739 GCA_964575465.1 uncultured Holophagales bacterium
TAGAGCGGCTTGTTGACGTGCCCGAGGCCGGTCCCGGCGATGACGATGCCGTGGTACCCCTTCTCGACGAGGGCGTCGACGAGGTCGGGGTTCATGCCGGGGTAGTAGTAGAGGATCGTCGTCCGGTCGTCGTAGACGGCGTCGATCTTCGGGACGCGCGTCTTGTCGCGGCGGCGGAAGTCGTCGTTCAGGTAGGTGAACGAGGTCGGGCTCACCATCGCGAGCGGGATGTCGCTGATCGTCCGGAACGTCGAGCGGTAGGAGCTGTGCATCTTCCGGCAGCGCGTCCCCCGGTGGAGGAGGCCGTAACGGTCGGAGGTCGGCCCGAACATGCAGATCACGACCTCGGCGATGTCGGAGTAGGCGGCCGTCCTCACCGAGTGGATCAGGTTGAGCGCGGCGTCGGAGGAGGGGCGGTCGGACGAGCGCTGCGACCCGACGAGGACGATCGGGACGGGCGAGTCCTGCACCATGAACGACAGGATGGCGGCCGTGTGCCCCATCGTGTCCGTGCCGTGCCCGATGACGATGCCGTCGGCCCCGGCGGCGATCTCCTCGCCGATCGCCTTCGCGAGGACGAGGTAGTTCTCCATCGCCATGTTCTCGGAGAAGACCCCGAAGATCTTCTTCGTCGTCAGGTTGCAGATGTCCGCGAGCTCGGGGACGGCGCCGTAGAGCTCGCCCGGCGTGAAGGCGGGGATGACGGCGCCCGTCCGGTAGTCGAGGCGCGAGGCGATCGTCCCGCCCGTCCCGAGGAGCGTCACCTTCGGCAGCGTCGGCCGGGCCGGGAACTCCTTCTCGGGGATCTTGTACTTCGCCTCCTTGTAGCCGACCTCGGTGACGTGCTCGATCCGGTCGACGTGGAGGCCGACGTTGTAGCCGGTCTTCAGCTTCATCACGAGGTGGAGGTCGTCGAACGACTCGCTCCGCGGGAGGATGACCCCCTCGAAGACCGAGCCGGCGTCGTTGACGACGCGGACGTCGCTCCAGACCTTCACGCCGAACTTCAGGAGGGCCTCGCGGGCGTGGCCCTTGTAGCCCTTGAGGGGGTCGTTCATCCCGTTCGCGCTCACGAGCGCACCTCCGCCGCTCCGGGGCCGCCGCCGACGGCGGCTTCGACCTCCGTGGCCGGGACGCGGCCGAGGAGGCCCGGCATGAGGCTCGCGAAGGCGAGCCGCCGGACCAGCTCCGCGTCGTCCTTCCTGTAGGCCTTCTCCTTCGCCGCGGCGAAGGCGGCGGGGATTCCCGAGCGCCAGGCCACTGGCTCGACGCCGAGGCCCCGCTCGGCGAGGAGGTCCCCGACGGGCCGCGACGGCTCGGCGGCGAGCGCGAGGACCACGGCCTCCCAGGCCTGCTTGAGGACCGGAGTCGCGACGAAGGCGCGGAGCAGCTCCGCCCAGCGCTCCTCGGGGACGGCGTCGACGGGGACCGAGGCGCGCCGCAGCCCCTTGAGCTTCTCGCCGAAGAGGAACGCGACGTCGCGGACGGGAGCGCCCGTCTCCTCCGCGAGGCGGTCGACGAGGACGGCACCGCCGCGGCGGATCAGGAAGTGGGCCGTCGAGGCGGGGACGCCGACGTCGGCGTAGCGCTTCTCGCGGTCCCAGGGCCGCTCGGGGAGCTTCGCGGCGAGGCCGGCGACCCGCTCGCGCGTGACGCGCGTCGGCGGGCTGTCGGTGTCGGGGTACATCCGGTCGGGGCCGGGGAGGATCCGCTCGAAGTCGGTCGAGCCGTCGACGAACGGCTGCCGGGTCTCGTTCGGGACCCCCTGGATCGCGTCGACGAACCGGAGGCGGATCTCCTCGCAGGCCGTGACCGTGTCCTCCTCGGGGCCCCAGACGACGACGATCGCGTCGTCCGGGCCGCAGCGGAGCCGACCCCGGAGGCGCTTGAGCTCGGAGCGCGTCCCGCGCGAGTCGGGCCAGGCCTCGGAGTGGAGGAGGTTCGGGAGCTGGTCGAGGCCCGCGATGACGCGGACCCGCCCCGCCAGCTCGTGCGCGAAGACGTGCTCGGGCTGCGTCGGCCAGGAGAGAGTCCCGGCGAGCCCCGGGAGGCGCGCCGCGCGGACCCGGTAAGGCCCCTTCCCGAGCTCGAAGCCGGGGCGCATCTTCTCGGCCTCGACCCAGCGCTCCCACGCCGCGGGGCTGAGGTAGGGGATCTCGGTCGTCGCGAAGAGGGGCGTCACGTCCTGCGACTCGATGCGGAGGGAGGCCGGGGTCGTGAATCCGCGCCGGAGGAGCTCGTCGCGCAGCTTCAGGAGGTTCACCTGCCGCCACGCCTCGCCGTGGACGAGGCGCGGCGCCCAGCCCGCCTTCGGGACCCCCTTGATCTCGACGCGGCGCCCTCCGCGGACGGAGACGTTCACGTCCTGGCGGGAGGCGCCGAGGCCGGTGCGGACGTGCCCGGTCGAGCGGCAGACGCGGCCGACGAGGAGGATCGCCTCCTCGACCTCGTCGGGCGTCCTGAGGTCGGGCCCCGTGACGGTCTCGATGAGCGGCATCCCGAGCCGGTCGGCGCGCCAGACGATGCAGTGCCCGCGGTCGCGCACCTCGCGGCAGGAGTCCTCCTCGACCGTGACCTGCGTGACGGAGAGCGTCCGGCCGCGGAACGGGATCTTCCCGTTCACGCCGACGACCGCGGTCCGCTGGAAGCCGGTCGGGATCGAGCCGTCGAGGTACTGCTTCCGCGCGATGTGGACCTCGTCGACGATGTCGCAGCCGAGCATGAGGCACTGCTCGATGGCGACGTCGATCGCCTGCTGGTTCACCAGGAACGGGGGCGTGTCGTCCATCTCGTAGGTGCAGACGTTCTTCACGTTGAGGAGGTAGACGATGTTCTTCTTCGTCTTGAACTCCATCAGCGCGGTGCCGTCGTACTCGCCGAGCTCCGAGAGCGTCGGGCGCATGTGCCGGAGCACGGTCCCGTCGTGCGTCTCGGTGTAGAGCCCCGCCGGGCATCGGCAGAAGAGCTTCGTCGGGGTCAGGAGCTGCTGGTGGACCTCGAGTCCGCAGACGAAGCCCACCTCAGCGTAATCGAGGGTTGGGAACACCGGCCCCCCTTCCCGCTCGCGGGCGGAAAGGCCCGCGGCGAACGGGGCATCTTAGCGCCGCGAGGGCGCGCGCGGCCTCCTCGGGCGGCTCGGAGCGGGTCCCGGACGGTCCGCGGCGCCCGCTCGCTCAGCTCCGCAGCCACGCCACGACCTGCTCGACGACCGGGGGCCGCGAGAGGAGGTCGAGATGCCCCGTCTCGAAGAGGATGCGCGTACGGCCTTCCGGGAAGGGGAGCGAGCGGGCGGGCTCGGCGTGGTGGCCGAGGGCGCTCTCCACCGGGACGAGGCCGTCGCCGGGGATCCTCCTGCCGCGAGCCGCGGGCTTCTCTCCCGTGGAGGCCGCGACGGCGAAGGCGCGTACGCCGGCGGGCAGCGACACGAAGGCGCGGTCGTCCGGGCGGTGGGCGAACCGGTCGTGCCCCTCCCAGTCTTCGTCGAGCAGGTTCCCGTGGCGGAGGTCGGTGATCCCCGCGCTGCGGATCTTCCCGAGCCGGGCGAAGGGGGCCGACCAGGGTGTTGCTCCCAGGACGAGCTGGGAGAGGTTCCCGATCCTCTCGAGGGGCGCGCCGTGGTGGGGCGTGCCGAGGAAGACGAGGTCCCGGAGGCGGCGCGGCCAGGTGTGCCCGGCCGCGGCTCCGTAGTGCCCGGCGCTCCGGGCGAGGAGGCCCCCCATGCTGTGGGCGACGATCGAGA
>CAZNSS010000462.1:0-3739 GCA_964575465.1 uncultured Holophagales bacterium
ACGAGGGCCTCGATCGCCGCCGGCTGGTCCCCCTGCGGCGTCAGGTCGGAGACGACCTCGAAACGGCTCACCTCTTCGGCACGGCCCGCAGCTTCTCGGTGATGCCGCGGAGCTCCTCCGCGTCGACGCGGTTGTCCTTGAGCGCCTCGACGATCCTCTTCTGGACCGCCTGAATCTCGTCCGGTCTCGCCGCTCCCGCCTTCGCGGTGGCCACGAAGGCGGCGTACTCCGTCCGGAACGCCCGCCGGTCCGCCTCCGGGACCTCCTGCACGATCGCGGCGACGACCTGGGCCTCGGTCGCCCCGAGGAGCGTCTCCATCAGCTGAGGGGCCTTCCGCATGAAGAGGACCATCCCGACGATCGCGAGGACGGCGAGCGCCGCGCACCCGACGAGCCCCCACCTCATGCAGCCGCGCGACTCGGGGTCCTTCGCCCCCGAAGGCCCGGCTCCGTCTCCCGGGACGAACGGCGGCGGCGCCGCGCTGCTCATCGGATCCTCCTCGGGGCCCCCGCCGCCCCGCGGAGCGGCGCGCGACCGCGTGTGAGAATACCCCCGTGTTCGGCCGACGCGCCGCCGCGGTCCTCGTTCTCCTTCTCCCGATCCTCCTCGCGGCGGGGCTCGGGGTGGGGGCTGGCTGGGCCGCCTCCCGGCTCATCCGCGTCCCGAAGGTCGAGCAGCTCGCGAGCTACCGGCCCGACATCGTCACGGAGATCCGCGGTTCCGACGGTTCGGTCGTGGCCCGGTTCGCGATCGAGCGGCGCTTCCTCATCACGAGGGACCGGATCCCCGACGTCCTCGTGAAGGCGGTCCTGGCCGCGGAGGACGCCCGCTTCTACGACCACGGCGGCGTCGACATCATCCGGATCGCCGGCGCCGCCCTCCGCGACCTCGCCACGCGCCGCCTCGCCCAGGGCGCCTCCACCATCACGCAGCAGCTCGCCCGGTCGGTCTTCCTCACGCAGGAGAAGTCGTTCGCGCGGAAGATCAACGAGATCTTCCTCACGGTCGAGATCGAGAAGCGCTTCTCCAAGGACCAGATCCTGACGATGTACCTCAACCAGGTCTACTTCGGCCACGGCAACTACGGCGTCGAGGCCGCGTCGACCTGGTTCTTCGCCCACTCCGCGAAGGAGCTCACGCTCCCGGAGGCGGCGCTCCTCGCAGGCCTCATCCAGCGCCCCGAGGCCTACTCGCCCCTCCGGAACCCGTCCGCCGCCAAGGCGCGGCGGGACCTCGTGCTGCGCCGGATGACCGAGGAGAGCTACATCGACGCTCCGACGGCGGCCGCCGCCCGGGAGACTCCCGTCTCGGTCTCGCGCTCCGCGCGCGAGGCGACGATCGGCCCCTACTTCTGCGAGGAGGTCCGCCAGTACCTCGAGAAGACCTACGGCGACCGCGGGCTCTACCGGCAGGGGCTCCGCGTCGATTCGACGCTCGATCCGCGAATCCAGGGCTGGGCCGAGGAGGAGCTGCGGAGGGGCCTGCGGCGACACGAGCGGCGCTTCGGGTTCCGCCGCCCGCGGAACCTCGCCGACGAGGGGATCGACCCCGAGAAGTACCGCGACCCGGAGTGGGAGGAGGCCGACGCCGGCGGCAGGCCCGCGGACGCGGAGCACGCCGTCGTCCTGTCGACTGCCCGGACCCAGGCCGAGGTCCGGGTCCGCGACCACCGGTTCACGCTGCCGGCGAGGGCCTTCCGCTACACGAGGGCGGAGACCCCGGCGGCGGCGGTGAAGCGCGGAGACCTGGTCCTCCTCGAGCGCCTGGCCGACGAGGCGGGCAAGGAAGAGACCGTCGTCTCGCAGGAGCCCCTCGTCGAGGGCGCCGTCGTCGTCGTCGAGAACGGGACCGGCGCCGTCCGGGCCCTGGTCGGCGGGTACGACTTCTCCCGCTCGAAGTTCAACCGGGCCGTCCAGGCGCTCCGGCAGGTCGGCTCGGCGTTCAAGCCGGTCGTCTACATGACCGCCGTCGAGGAGGGCTTCACCCCCGCCGACACGGTCCTCGACTCGCCGATCTCGATCACCATCGACCCCCGCCAGCCCCCCTGGCAGCCGCAGAACTACACCCGAAAGTACTCCGGAATCCTCACCTACCAGTACGCGATGGAGAACTCGATCAACGTCCCCGCGGTCCGCGTCGACCTCCTCGTGGGGACCCGGAGGGTGATCGAGACCGCGCGCCGCCTCGGAATCCGCCAGAACCTCCTCGCCTACCCGTCGCTGGCGCTCGGTTCGTTCGAGGTGACGCTCCTGGAGATGACGGCCGCCTACTCCGTCTTCGCGAACCAGGGGCTCCTGTTCCCGCCCCGGCTCGTCGAGCGCGTCCGGGACGCCGAAGGGGTCCTTCTCGAGGAGAACCCGGCCGACCCGAAGGAGGCCGCCGCGCCCGCCCCTTCCTACGTCCTGCTGAAGATGCTCGAGGGTCCGCCCGAGCGGGGGACCGCGGCCCGGGCGAAGTCGCTGGGTCTCAGGATCGCCGGGAAGACCGGGACGACGAACGACCACACGGACGCCTGGTTCGTCGGCGCGACGCCGAAGTACACGATCGGAGTCTGGGTGGGGCACGACGCCAAGAAGAGCCTCGGCCCGAAGTCGACCGGCGGTGACACGGCCCTGCCGATCTGGATGGGAATCGTCGCGCGGATGAAGGAGGCCGGCCTCGTGAAGCCTGCCGACGACTTCGACGTTCCCCAGGGGGTCGTCTTCGTTCCGTTCGACCTCGCGACGGGCTACCGCGCGACGCCCGGCTGCGGGAAGGTCGTCCTCGGCGCCTTCGCGAACGGGACGCAGCCGACCGAGCTCTGCGGCGACCGGCCACACGCCGTCTCGACGCTCCCCCACTACCTGCAGAAGGCGGTCTACGCGCCGAAGCGCGGCGAGCCGAGCGGGGAGAGCGTCAAGGTGGACGACGCCCCTCGCGCGGTACCCGGGTCCCGAGTCCCGGCGCCGCCGTCGGGCTCCTCCGAGCCTGGACCGCCCGGCTGACGGTCCCGGTGCCCCCCCGGGCGCACGAAAGCCCCGCCGGGGCGGGGCTTTCGACTCCGGGCGGACCAGGGCGTCCGTTACGCCGCGACGACCTCGACGTTCAGCGTCGCGATGACCTCGCGGTGCAGCCGGACGTGGACGACGTGCGTCCCGAGCCGCTTGATCGGCTCTTCGAGCTCGATCCGTCGACGGTCGATCGTGATCCCCTTCGTCCCCAGCGCCTCGGCCAGGTCGGAAGCGGTCACGGAGCCATAGAGAGCGTCGTGCTCCCCCGCCTTCTTGCGAATGGTGACCGAAAGGCCCTCGAACGCCTTCGCGACGGTGGACGCCTGGTCCTTCTCCTTCGCCTGGGCGACGTCGTAGCGCTTCCGCTCCTGCTCGAGCCGCTTCATGTTCCCCGGCGTGGCGGGGTAGGCGAGCTCCTTGGGAAGGAGGAAGTTCCGGGCGTACCCGGCGGCCACCGAGACGACCTCGCCGCGGTTGCCGAGGCCACGCACCTCGTCGGTCAGGATGACTTTCATGTCGGACATGTTCCGTTTACTCCCTTCTTCCCGCCCCGCCGTCGCTCTCGTCCTTCCGGGAGAGTCTCCCCCTGAAGTCGAGGAACTCGTCGAGGAGCCCGCCGATGGCCACGAGGACCGGTATCGGCATCTGGACGGCGAGAACGTACACCGGCGCTCGGATCAGGAGGCCGGCGCGCCCCCTGTCGAGCAGAGCGCGGATTATCGCCATCCCCCGGAGGAAAAACAAGACG
>CAZNSS010000463.1:0-3732 GCA_964575465.1 uncultured Holophagales bacterium
GGTAGATCTCGAGGATCCGCCGCTTGCCGAGCGCCGGCTCGAGGAGGAGCGCGAGTGCCGCCTCCTGGAGCTTCCTCCGGTAGCTCCTCTCCCGCGTCAGGAAGAGGTTCTTGGCGAGCTGCTGCGTGATCGTCGAAGCGCCGCGCGCCCGCTCGCCGCGGACCCAGTTGATCGACGCCGCGACGGGCACCTCGCCGAGGTCGAGTCCCGCGTGCCCCCAGAAGTTCGCGTCCTCGGAGGTGAGAAGGCCTCTGACGAAGAGCGGGGGCACCTCGTCGAGCGGCACGAAGTCGGGGCTCGCGGGGTCGACGAGGACGGTCGTCTGCCGGCCGTCCCGCCCCGTCATCTCGCGGCGGAACGGGCCGCGGAGCTTCTCGAGCTCGGCGAGGGGTCGCGCGGGAGGCCGGAAGTCGAGCTGCTGAGCGACGACGAACGACTTCGGGTCGAGCATCCGGCCCGTCACGCGCGCCTCCAGCGCCGCGCTTCCGAGGTCGCTCTCCTCCGACGGGAGGTCGAGGCCCGACGCGGCGAGGAGCGGCGCGAGCTCGAGCCGGGGGATCGAGAGCTCGACGTCGAACCAGGCGTCCTTCGGCGCGAACGCGAGGACGCCTCGCGCCCGTCCGCGGAGACCGGCGGCCGTCCCCGAGACGCACGAGAGCTCGAGGAAGCGCGCATCGCCCCAGAACGTCGCCGTCACGGAACCCTCCGCGTCGAACGCCCCGCCGAGAGCCGCTGCGCCCGGGGCGTCGTCCTCCGGAGGCGCGGCGAGACGCGCCTGCCGCGCGACGAGGCTCGCTTCGACGGTCCGCCCCCCGCCCGGGGCCGTGTCGGCGCCGACGACCCCCGAGACGACGCCCAGGTCGCCGACCCACGCCCCGTCCCGGCGCACCTTCAGAAGGCGGGTCAGGTCGAGCCGGTCGAGCCGGACGCGAAAGGCGGACGCTCCCCGGCGCTCGAGGACGACGTCCCCCTCGCCGCCCCGCCCCGAGAGGGAGAGGATCCCGTTCGCCCAGGACACGTCCCAGGCGCTCGTCGCGGCTGCGAGCGACACCCCCTGCGGCAGCTCGGCCGCGAACGGCCCCAGGTCGAGGCGACGGATGCGGCCGAGCGTCCCCTTCCCGAAGGGCTCGACCCGGACGTCGACCCGGTCCAGCCGGGCCGTGACGCCCTTCCCCGCGAGCGCGAGGCCGAGGACGCTTGCGCGGAACGGGAGCCGGACCCGCACCCGTTCGACGGTGAGCGCGAAGCCGCGCTCCGCCGCCTCGGCGACGAGCCGATCGCGGACCCGCCCCTCGAGCGCCGCCTCGGCGAGCGCCAGGAGGCCGCGAACGGCCGCTCCCGCGAGGAGGGCTGTGGCGGCGAGCAGGACCAGGCGACGCGAACGGGGCATTCGAGCTTCCGACTTTACAATCCCCCGGCTTGCGCGACCCGGAACCTTCTCCCGAATCGCTCGCCGTCGACGACCTGATCCTCGGTCGCGGGGTGCGGCGCGGACGGCACCTCCTTCCGACCGGGGTCGAGCCGCTCTTCCTCGCGCGCCTCGCCGCGCTCGGCTTCGTCGAGACGACGGTCTCCGCGGTGGAGATCGAGGTCGGGGTCCGCGTACCGTCGTGGCTCCTCCGGCCGGGAGTCGCGGACTTCGGGACCGTCTTCTGGGAGCTCTTCACCGACCGCGCACGCCGGAAGCTCTTCGGGTCGGAGGTCCGCGACGCGAAGGGGGACTGGGAGATCCAGGTCCCGCCGTCGTCGGGCCGGCGGATCTGGGCCGCGTTCCACCTCGCCGAGCCGTACGACACCTCGCGTCCCGTCGGCATGTACTGAGCGGAGGCCCCGCGCCGCCCGGCGGGAGCACTTGACGCCGTGCCCCGCTCACCCTACGGTTCGGGGGCGAGGGCGACGCCGGATGGACCAGGGAGAGAAGTCGGAGAGAAGCAGGGCCCAGATCCTCGAGGCGGCACTCGACCTCTTCTCGCGACAGGGCTACCGCGGGACGAGCATCCGCGACATCTCGAAGGCCGCCGGCGTCTCGACCGGGAGCGTCTACCACCACTTCAACGACAAGGAGGAGCTCTTCGACACGCTCCTCTCGCAGTACTGGCACGCCATCGAGAGCCCCGACTTCCCCTTCAACCGGGCTCTCGCCTCCGGCGCGTTCCCCGACAGGCTCGAGGAGCTGGCCGAGGCGGCCGAGGAGAGCGTGAAGTCGTGGGAACGGCACGTCGCCCTCATCTACGTCGACGTCGTCGAGATGCAGGGGACGCACATCCAGCGCTTCTACGCCGGCATGGCGGACCGCTTCGCGGCGTTCCTGCGCCGGCACAAGGCCAAGGACGACCTGGCCGCGCGCATGGCGCCCGGGGTCGAGCCGCTCTCGGCCGTCATGCTCGCGAGCCGGATCTTCCTGCAGTACTACGCCGTCGAGATCCTCTTCCGCGTCCCAGACCAGTTCGGGAAACCCTCGAAAGAGGCGATCCGCGACATCGCGGAGATCCTCCGGCGCGGGATTCTCCGCGAGGCCGGCGTCGTCCACGAGCGCGGGGCACCGGCCGAGGTCCGCCACCGGGGCTGAGAATGAGCCTCGCGGACGACCTCCTCGACTCCATCGGCCGCGTTCCGCTCGCCGTCCTCCCGACCCCCCTCCAGGAGGCGCCGCGCCTCGCGCGGCACCTCGGCCTCTCCCGCCTCCTCGTCAAGCGGGACGACGCGACCGGCCTCGCGATGGGAGGGAACAAGGCGCGGAAGCTCGAGTACGACCTCGCCCCCGTCCTCTCCGGCGATTTCGACGTCGTCGTCACGGTGGGCGGGCCGCAATCGAACCACGCCGCGATGACCGCCGCCGCGGCGCGCCGGCTCGGCCTCGAGGCGAAGCTCGTCCTCGGCGGGCCCGACTTCCCGCGGCGCCGAGGGAACCTCCTCCTCGACACGCTCTACGGCGCCGAGATCCGCTACCTCGTCGACGACGACGACAACGACTCCCTCGGCTCCGGAATGGAGCGGTGGGTCGCGGAGCTGCGCGCCGGGGGCCGGAGACCGTACGCGGTCCCGCTCGGCGGGAGCACGGGCGCGGGCGCCCTCGGGTACGTCCGCGCGGCGCGCGAGCTCGACGCGCAGCTCGGACCCGGACCCGTCCAGGTCGTCACGGCCGTCGGTTCGTGCGGCACCTTCGCGGGCCTGGCCCTCGGTGCCCGCCTCTTCCTCCCCGGCGCGAGGGTCGTCGGAATCAGCGTCTCCCGCGCGAGCGCCGCGATCGCCACGAGGACGGCGGAGCTCGCCGGCGAGAGCGCCCGTCTCCTCGGCATCGACCCGCTTCTTTCCGCCTGCGACGTCGAGTGCCACGACGCCTGGCGCGGGGAGTACGGCGTCGCGACGGAGGCGGGGCGGGAGGCGATCCTCGCGGCCGCGCGGCTCGAAGGCCTCCTCCTCGATCCCGTCTACACCGGCAAGGCGATGGCGGGCCTCTTCGGCCTCGCCCGCACCGGCCTCCTCGATCCCTCCGTCCCGGTCGTCTTCCTCCACACCGGCGGCCTGCCGATCCTCTTCGCGTTCGACGACGCCTTCGACGACGCCGCACCGATCACGAAGGTCCCCCGCGGGAGCGGCCGGTGAGACCGCGTCGGTCCCGACCCCGCGCGTTGGCCTTCCGCCTGCCGCTCGTCCTGGCGCTTCTCGCGACGCCGCTCCTCGCGCAGGCGCCCGCAGGCGGGAGCGTCGCCTCTCTTCTGGCCGCGCTCG
>CAZNSS010000464.1:0-3731 GCA_964575465.1 uncultured Holophagales bacterium
GCGTAGCCCATGTAGACGGCCTTCTTGTCCTGCGGGGCGACGAGGCCGACGTAGCTGTAGTACTTCGGGTGGGCCGTCATCTCGCCGATCGAGAAGACGGCGATGCCGGCGATGAAGAGCCAGACGTTCGTCGAGAAGGCGAGGAACAGGAAGCCGAGGGCGCCGATGGCGACGCCGCCGAGCATCGTCGGGAGCGGCTTGAGGTTCTTCACGATCCGGCTGACGACGACCTGGAGCAGGATGATCGTCCCCCCGTTGATCACGGTGACGAACTCCGCGTCGAACCTGAACGGGAGCCCGAGCGAGGCGAAGACGGCGTTCATGGGGGCGGGGTCGATGAAGTCGCGCAGGAACCAGAGGACCGACCCGAAGTTCTGGAAGTAGAGGATCCAGAAGAGCGAGTAGACGACGATCATCAGCATGAATCGGGCGTCGCCGAGGACGATCGCGGCGCCGTGCGCCACGTCGCGGAAGCTCTTCGTGTTCTCGGGGCGGGGAGGGTCCTGGTAGGCGAAGAGGGTCGGCAGGAGCATCAGGGCGGTGTAGGCGGACGAGGCGAGGAAGACGTACCGCCAGGAGAAGCCCTTCAGGATCGAGACGACGAGCGGCGCGAGGAACGCGCCGATGTTGATCATCCAGTAGTAGATCCCGAAGCCGAATCCCGAGTTCGACTCGTTCGTCGAGCGGGCGATCGTCCCCGAGATGATCGGCTTGAAGAGGCCGCCTCCCGACGCCATCAGGAGAAGCGCGGCGAAGACGGCGCCGTACGCCGACATGTACCCCGCGGCGAAATAGCCGGTCGAGAGCATCGCGAACGAGACGAGGAGCATCCGTCGGTAGCCGTACCGGTCGGCGAGCGCCCCGCCGAGGATCGGGACGACGTAGTTGCAGGCGTAGATGAGGCTCTGCAGGAACCCGACCGAGCCTTCGCCGAAGCCGAGGCCCCCCTTCGCCGTCGACGCCGTGAGGTAGACGGCGAGGACCGAGTTGAGGCCGTAGTAGGCCGCCCGCTCGAAGAGCTCCATGACGTTGGCGACCCAGAAGACCTTCGGGAAGGACCGGAGGAGGCCGGTTGGCCGGGCTTCGCTCATCGCGCCGGATGATAGAGGCGAAAGGGGTGGGAAAATGCCGCCTCCGCCCCGCGGCGGAGCGAAATGCGAAAGGGGACCCCCATGGCCCTCGTTGACCCCCACTCCCACGCCGACGACGCGCAGCCCCGGACGAAGCACCTCCGCCTCCACCTCGCGGTCGACTTCGAGAAGAAGCGGATCGACGGACGGGCGGTGCTCGAGCTGGCCGCTCCGGCGGGCGGCCCGATGGACCTCGACACGAAGGGGCTCACGATCTCCGCCGTCACCGCGTCGGCGGGCGGGGAGGTCCTCTACGAGACCGGCCCGGAGGACCCGATCCTCGGCACGCGCCTGAGGCTGAAGCTCCCGCCCGGGACGACGGAGGTCCTCCTCCGCTACTGGACCTCGCCCGACGCGATCGGCCTGCAGTGGCTCGAGCCGGAGCAGACCGAGGGGAAGAAGCACCCGTACCTCTTCAGCCAGTGCCAGGCGATCCACGCGCGGACGATGGTCCCGTGCCAGGACACGGCCCGGTTCCGCGTGACGTACCACGCGGAGGTGACGGTCCCAGAGGCGCTTTCCGCCGTCATGTCGGCCGGTCCCTCGGGCGTGCTGAAGGGGAAGGGGACGCGGACCTTCCTCTTCGACATGCCGCAGCCGATCCCGACCTACCTCCTCGCGCTCGCCGTCGGCGAGCTCGAGTCGCGCGACCTCTCGCCGCGCGCCCGCGTCTGGGCCGAGCCGGCGACGGTCGAGAAGGCGGCGTGGGAGTTCGCCGGCGTCGAGGAGATGATCGTGAAGGCCGAGGGGCTCTTCGGCCCGTACGACTGGGACCGCTACGACATGCTCGTCCTGCCGCCGTCGTTCCCGTACGGCGGCATGGAGAACCCCAGGATGACGTTCCTGACGCCGACGCTCCTCGCGGGCGACCGCTCGCTCGTCGACGTCGTCGCGCACGAGCTCGCCCACTCCTGGACCGGCAACCTCGTCACGAACGCGACCGCCGAGCACTTCTGGCTGAACGAGGGCTTCACCGTCTGGGCCGAGAGGCGGATCCTCGAGGCGATCCACGGCGAGGAGGCTGCGACGCTCGGCTGGGCGATCGGCCAGAAGGCGCTCGAGGAGTCGGTCGCGCGCTTCGGCGCCGACTCGCCCCTCACGAAGCTCCGGACGCACCTCGAGGGGATCGACCCCGACGACGCGTTCTCGTCGATCCCGTACGAGAAGGGGGCGCGCCTCGTCGTCCTTCTCGAGCGGACCGTCGGGCGCGCGGCGTGGGACGCCTTCCTCTCCGACTACATGAAGCACTTCCGCTTCCAGTCGATCACGACCGAGGAGTTCTTCGCCTTCCTCGAGGAGAAGCTCCCGGGGACGGCCGCGAAGGTGAACGCCGACGCCTGGCTCCACGAGCCGGGCCTCCCCGAGAACGCTCCGGTCTTCCGCTCGGGGAAGCTCGAGGCGCTCACGGCGCTCGCCGAAGCCTGGGAGAAGGGCGCGCGGCCGACGAGCGAGCAGGTCGCGGGCTGGAACCCGTCCGAGACGCTCCTCTACCTCCAGCACCTCCCGCGGAAGCTCCCCGCGGCCGACTGCGCCGCCCTCGACGCGGCCTTCGGCCTCTCGGGCAAGGGGAACCACGAGCTCCTCGTCGAGTGGCTCGCGATCGCCGCCGGAAGCGACTACGAGCCGACGTTCGGGAAGATCCGGGAGGTGCTGACGCGCGTCGGCCGAATGAAGTACCTCCGGCCGCTCTACAGCGCCCTCGGGGCGACGGAACGTACCCGGGCCCTCGCGCGCGAGATCTTCGCCGCGGCGAGCCCGACTTACCACGGCCTCTCCCGGCGCGTCGTCTCGGGGATCCTCGAGAAGTACGCGGCCTGACGGGGCGATGGCGGTCTCGAAGGGCGGGCTCCGGCGGCTCCTCGTGCCGGCGGGGCTCGCCGTCGCCGTCTACGCGTTCTGGTCGACGGTCTTCGTCTGGCCGCTCCGCGTCTTCGTCGTCCTTCTCCACGAGGTCTCGCACGGCCTCGCGGCGATCGCGACCGGCGGGCGGATCGTCTCCATCGAGCTCTCGCCGCTCGAGGGGGGGCTCTGCACGACGGCCGGCGGGTGGCCCTTCGTCATCTCCTCCGCCGGCTACCTCGGGAGCGCCCTGTTCGGCGCGCTCTTCCTCGTCCTCGGCTTCCGCGCCCGTCCGAGCGCCCACCGTCTGCTCGCGGGCTTCCTCGGCGCGGCGCTCGTCGCCCTCTCTCTCCTCTACGTGCGGAGCGCCTTCGGCTTCTTCTACGGACTCGTCGCGGGAGCGCTCCTCCTCGGCGTCGCCCGCTGGCTCCCGGAGGGCGCGTCCAGCTTCGTCCTCCGCCTCCTCGGCGTCACGAGCCTGCTCTACGCCCCGTGGGACATCGTTTCCGACCTGATCCTGCGCTCCGTCCCTTCGAGCGACGCGAGCGCCCTCGCCCGGATGACGGGCATTCCCGCCCTCGCCTGGGGGCTCCTCTGGCTCGCCACCTCCATCGTCATCGGGCTCGTGGCCCTCCGGCGGGCGGTACGCTGACGGTCCCCCCGGGGATCAGTCGAACTCTCTCTTCGGACTCGCCTGCTCCGGTCCCACGCGCCCCGCGGCGATGTCGGCCCTGAAGTAGTTCTCGCCGCGGATCGGGCCGC
>CAZNSS010000465.1:0-3725 GCA_964575465.1 uncultured Holophagales bacterium
TTCGAGATCCGCCTCGACGCGGGTACCGTCTCCGCCGCGACGGTCGTCCTCGCGACGGGAGGCCGCTCCGTCCTCGCCGGCGGAGCCGACGCCGCGGGATTCGACTGGGCCGCCGTGCTCGGGCACACCGTGCGACCCCTCGTCCCCGCGCTCGTCCCGCTCACCGGCTCGTCGCCGGCGCACGCGGCGCTCGCCGGCATCTCGCTCGAGGCGTCGGTGACGGCTTCGAGCGAGGGGGCGTCGGCCACGGCCCGGGGCGGCTTCCTCTTCACGCACCGCGGCTGGAGCGGCCCGGTCGTCCTCGACGTCTCCCACGTCGTCTCACGGGCGCTCGCCGGGGGGCGCCCCTTCCGGGTCTGGGTCTCGTTCGGCGGGGACGCGGACTCCTGGGACGCGAGCCTGCGCACGAGCCCGGGGACGGTCGTCGGCGTCCTCCGGCGCGCACTCCCCGACCGTCTCGCCACGCTCGTCCTCGCGGAAGCGGGGGTCGTGCCAGAGACGCCGCTCCACCGGCTCTCTCGCGAGGCCCGGCGCGAGGTCGTTCGCGTCGCGACCGCCCTCCCGCTCCCCGTCGAGGGGACGGAGGGCTACAGGACCGCGGAGGTGACGGCGGGGGGGGTCGCGCTCGAGGAGGTCGACCCGGGGAGCGGAGCGAGCCGCATCGTCCCGGGGCTCTTCCTCGCGGGCGAGATCCTCGACGCGACGGGCCCGATCGGCGGCTTCAACTTCCAGTGGGCCTGGGCGACGGGGAGATCGGCGGGCCTGGGCGCCGCCGGGGCGCTCCTCGCCGGGGCCTGAGGGCACGCCCCCCCCCCGACATGGGCGCTCCGGTGCGCTCCCCGTGAGTTTCGATCTTGCGGGCGGGAGCGGGATATGACAGAAACCCGGTCTCAACGAAAGGAGAACGTATGCGTTACCGCACCCTGTTCGCCGTTTGCCTGGTGGCCGTCGTCGTCCTCTCCGCCGCCTCTTCGAACGCCCTCGCCGCCGACCCGATGGGCGAAGGAACGAAGTTCTACACGGAGTACCGCGCGGCGTTCGCGAAGGCGAAGTCGATCGACGAGGTCCTCCCCTTCATGTCGAAGGAGCGCGTGGCGCAGGTCCAGCAGACCCCGAAGGAAGAGCGCGCCAAGATGTTCGAGATGATCAGGATGTTGGACGTCAAGGACGTCAAGGTGACGAAGGAGACCAAGGCCGGGACGGGCTTCACCCTCGAGGCGACCGGGAGCGGGGGGATGGGAGACGGACCGGCGAAGGGAACGATCACGATCGTCCGGGAGGACGGAAAGCTGAAGCTCGACAAGGAGAGCTGGAAGAACTGACCGTCCCGCTCAGCCCTTGACGGCGAAGCCACGCGCGGCGAGGAGAGGGCGGACACGCTCCCTCACGTCGCCCGCGAGCTCGATGGCGCCGGGGCGCACGGTCCCGCCCGTCGCACAGGCCTTCTTGAGCGCCCTCGCGAGCTCCTCGAGGAACGGGCCGTTGTCGGGGAGGGCGTCGACGACGGTGACGCTCTTGCCGCCGCGCCCCGCCTTCTCGAGGCGGAGCTTCGCCGTAACCTTCGCGGGCACCGGCTGGTCGAGCTTCTGCGAGCAGCGGCAGTCGTCCGCGGGCCAGCCGCACGTCGGGCAGATCCGCCCCATCCCGCTCGACCAGACCACGCGCCCGCTCACGCCTCGATCATCTCAGAGCCGCGCGGTCGGCCCCGCCCGTGGCACGATGGGACCGTGCCCGACCCGATCGAAGTCGCCCCCGGCGTGAGGATCCCCGAGGCGGCCCTCGAGGCGAGGGGTGTCCGTTCGGGCGGCCCCGGCGGGCAGAACGTCAACAAGGTCGCTTCGAAGGCCGAGCTCTTCGTCGACCTCGCCCTCGTCGAGGGGCTCGACGACGGCGCGCGGGCTCGCCTCGCCGCGCTCGTCGGGGGGCGGCGCGACGCGGAGGGGCGGATGCGGGTGACCGCGGGGGAGAGCCGCGACTACCACCGGAACCTCGAGACGGCGAGGGAGAAGGTTCGCGCCCTGGTAGCGAAGGCGCTCGTCGTCCCGCGGAAGCGTCGGGCGACGCGCCCCACGAGGGGCTCACGCGAGGCGCGGCTCGTCCTCAAGAAGCGCCTCGCGAACCTGAAGCGGAACCGGTCGGCGCCGCGGGGCGACGAGTAGGGACTCAGGCCCCCGCCACCTCCCGGCGGGTGATCGGTGTCGGGCGGCGCTCCTCGTCGACGTTCACGTAGACGACCTCGGCCTCCGTCACCTTCACCGGATGGCCCGCCCCCGTGCGGCGCTGGGCCTCGACGGTGACCTTGACCGTGATCGAGGTCCTGCCGATCCGAACGACGTCGGTGTAGAAGGAGACGAGGTCGCCGACGAAGACCGGCTCGTGGAAGACGACCTCGGTCATCTTCACGGTGACCATGTAGTCGCAGTGGGCGCGCGCGGCGACCGCGCCGGCGAGGTCGATGTGGGAGAGGAGGACGCCCCCGAAGATGGTGCCGTGGGCGTTCGTGTCCTTCGGCATGAGGGTCACGCGGATGGCAGGGCTGCGTCCTTCGGTCATGGGTCGATTATGGCCGCGGGCCGGTAGACTCCTCTCTGCTCTCCGGATTCCACGCGCGAGGTTCCCATGGCCAACGAGCTCTTCCTCGGACGGTCCGTCACGAAGGCGCCGGCACCGCTCTCCCTCGACCCGGACGACCTGACGACGCACGGCCTGATCGTCGGCATGACGGGGAGCGGAAAGACGGCGCTCGGCATCGTCATGATCGAGGAGCTCCTGAAGCAGGGCGTTCCCGTCCTCGCGATCGACCCGAAGGGGGACATCGGGAACCTCGCGCTCGCCTTCCCGCGCCTCGCGCCCGACGAGTTCGCGCCGTGGGTCCCCGCGGGTGGCGAGGCGACGCCCGACGCGGAGGCGAAGAAGTGGAGCGAGGGGCTCGCCGGCTGGGGGATCACACCCGCCGTCGTCGCCGCGTACGCCGCCTCTCGCTCCGTCACGATCTTCACGCCCGGCTCCACCTCCGGCGTCCAGGTCGACCTCCTCGGGGCCCTCGCCCCGCCCCCCGACGGGCCGCAGAGCGAGGAGGGGCGCGACCTGATGACCGCCTTCCTCGGCGGACTGCTCGGCCTCCTCGGGCGGGACGCCGACCCGGTCTCCTCCCGCGAGTTCATCCTCCTGGCACGCTGCGTGGAGGAGATCTGGGGGAAGGGGGAGACGGCGACGCTCGAGTCGCTCGTAGGCGCGGCCGCCCAGCCCCCGTTCTCCGCGATCGGCGCGCTGCCGCTCGAGACGTTCTTCCCGAAGAAGGAGCGCGACGGCCTCGTCCTCGCGCTGAACGGGCTTCTCGCCTCGCCGGCGACGGCGGCGTTCCGCGGCGGCGTCCCGCTCGACATCGACGCGCTCCTCGGCGGCGGGACCCCGGCGAAGCTCTCGGTCTTCTCGATCGCGCACCTCTCCGATCCCGAGCGCCTCTTCGTCGTCGCGACGCTCCTCTCCCGCGTCCGCTCGTGGCTCAGGTCGCAGCCCGGCTCCACCTCGCTCCGGGCGCTGATCTACATCGACGAGATCTTCGGCTTCTTCCCCCCCTCGGGCGAGCCGCCGACGAAGAAGCCGCTCCTCTCCCTCCTCAAGCAGGCGCGTGCGTTCGGCGTCGGCACGGTCCTCGCCACGCAGAACCCGGTCGACCTCGACTACAAGGGGCTCGCGAACTGCGGCTGCTGGTGGGTCGGGAC
>CAZNSS010000466.1:0-3710 GCA_964575465.1 uncultured Holophagales bacterium
GGCGGACGAGGCCGAAGACCGCAGCGCCCGCCAGGGCCGCCACCATCGCCACGACGAGGTTGTACGCGTACTCCGCCGGGACGGACGCGAGGCGGAACGGCAGAACGAGGACGAAGGTCCCGAAGTGGTAGTAGGGGAACCTCTCCCCCGCGAACCACGGGTCCTCGAACGGGAGCCGGGGCGTCGCGAGGAGGCCGGAGAGGACCGCGAAGTCCATCGGCTTCTCCGTCCCCCGGATGTCCGCCCAGCCGAGGCGGAGCCAGAGGAACGCGGCGAAGAGACCGAGGAAGACGAGCGCGGGGACGAGGGCAGAGACGACGGACGGCCGCGGGCGGAGGCCGGCGAGCTCCCGACCGCAGAAGAAGAGCGTGGCCGCGACGACGACCCCTCCGGAGGCGAGGACGACGCCGAACGGAACGCGGCCGAACGCGGTCAGGAGCCACCCGGGAAACGCGAAGAGGACGAGGCCCACCGGCAGGCCGAGCGCCAGGGCGCCGTCACGCAGCCCCTCGCCGTCCTCATCCCCGTCGCCGGCCCGCAGGAGGACGGCGGTGCCGGTCGCCCAGAGGCCGGCGAGAAGAACGGCCAGGAAGAACGCGGACGCGACGCTCACGAAACCCCGAGACGGTAGCATAGAGGACCGCCCGATTCGGTCCTCGAACTCCTTCCGCCGGCCGCCCCCGGGGGTCACAATTCACGGATGACCGATGGCCCGGCTCCGGCCCCGAGGTCCCCGCGGCGGATCGCCGTCGTCGGCGGCGGCCTCGCCGGGCTCGTCGCGGCCGACCGGCTTCTCGCCGCGGGCCACTCCGTCGCCGTCTTCGAGAAGTACCCGGAGGCGGGGGGCCTCGTCGGGACGTTCCCGGTCGGCGGCGAGTCGCTCGAGCGTTTCTACCACCACCTCTTCACGAGCGACGTCGACTTCGTCTCGCTGGCGGAGGAGCTGGGGCTCGGCGGGGAGATCGACTGGCTCCCCTCGAAGATGGGGTTCTACTCGGGAGGGCGCCTCTACCCGTTCGGGACGCCGGCCTCGCTCCTCGGCTTCTCGCCGCTCGGCGTCAGGGGTCGCGCCGAGCTCGTCCTCTCCACCCTCCGCCTCCGGAGGACGCGCGACTGGCGCGCCCTCGAGGGGGAGACCGCCATCGGGTGGCTCCGGAAGAACGGCTACGGGCGCGTCCTCGACGTCGTCTGGGGCCCGCTCCTCACGCAGAAGTACGGCCGGCGGGCGGAAGAGGTGGGCCTCGTCTGGCTCTGGGGGAAGATCGCCCTCCGGACCCGCTCGCGCGACAAGACCGGCCTCGGCGAGCGGCTCGGCTACATGCGCGGCTCCTTCGGCCGGGTCGTCGAGGCGCTCCTCTCTCGCATCGCCTCCCGCGGAGGCGAGCTGCGTGCGGCGCGCCCGGTGAAGATCGCGTCCCGCCTCGACGGCCGCTGGGTCGTCGACTTCCGCGGCGGCTCCGAGACGTTCGACCTCGTCCTCTCGACCGTCGCGATCCCCGAGCTCCTCCGCATCGCCCCCGACCTCCCGGCCGAGACGCGCGAGCGCTGGGGGACGATCTCCTACGCGCACGCCCTCTGCCCCGTCCTCGTCCTCGACCGGCCCCTGACCCCGTTCTACTGGACGAACGTGGGCGACGTCACGATGCCGTTCGGCGGGTTCATCGAGCACACGAACTACGTTCCGGCGGCGCGTTACGGCGGGAACCGCGTCGTCTACCTCTCGGACTACGTCCTCCCCGACGACCCGAAGTGGACGATGCCGGACCGCGACCTCTGGGAGATCTACCTTCCCGCGGTCTCGCGCCTCGCGCCGGCCTTCGAGGGTGCCCGCGTCCTGGAGCGGCACCTCTTCCGCGCCGAGCACGCGCAGCCGATCGTGGGCACGCACTACTCGAGGGTCCTCCCTCCGCTCCGGACCGGCGTCCCGGGCCTCTACTCCGCGGCGATGGCCCAGGTCTACCCCGAGGACCGTGGCCAGAACTACGCCGTGAAGATCGCCCGCGAGGCGGCCTCGGCGCTCCTCGAGGACCTGCGCTGAGAACGCGACCCGAGCCCTCCCTCTCGCGCGGCCCCGCCCGGCGCGACGAATCGACGGCTGCGTCCTATCATCGGGACCGTCCGTGCCGATCGCCAGAGAGACGTCCCCCCGAGCGCCGGTCGGCGCCATCCCGGTGACGGCCTTGCCTTCCGGCGCGCCGGACCGCCCCGCCCCCCGGTCCGCTCCGCTCGCCTTCTCCGGCTGGGGGAGGCTCGCGTTCGAGACGAGCCCGGCCTACCGGCCCGAAACCTGGCGGGACCTGACCGACGTCCTGACCCGGGCCCCCGAGCGGACTCTCGTGGCGCGAGGACTCGGCCGGAGCTACGGCGACTCCGCGATGAACGGCGGCGGCGGTGTCATCCTGACGGAGCGCCTGTCGCGGCTCCTCGCCCTCGACCCGGACGCGGCCTGGGTCGAGTGCGAGGCCGGGCTCTCCCTGCGCCGCCTCCTCGAGTTCCTCCTCCCGCGCGGGTTCTTCCTTCCCGTCGTCCCGGGGACGCAGTTCGTGACCGTCGGCGGCGCGATCGCCGCCGACGTCCACGGCAAGAACCAGCACGTCGACGGGACGTTCGGCGGGCAGGTCCTCGAGCTGCGCCTCGCGGTTCCATCCGGAGAGGTCCTGCGCTGTGCTCCCGACGAGAACGCCGACCTGTTCGACGCGACGGTCGGAGGCATGGGTCTCACGGGCACCATCGTCTCGGCCCGGCTCAGGCTCCTCGCCGTGGAGTCCTCCTGCATCGCCACGTCGACGCGGCGCGCGCCCGACCTCGCGGCCACGCTCGCCGCCCTCGACGAGGACGCCCGGGCGAGCCGGTATTCCGTCGCCTGGATCGACGGGCTCGCCCGCGGAGCGGCGCTGGGCCGTTCCGTCCTGATCCGCGGCGATCACCTCGCCGCGGGCGACCTTCCTCGCCGGATGCGGGACCGGCCCCTCCGTCTCGACGCCACCCGTTCCCTCACCGTCCCGTTCGACCTCCCCGGCTTCGTCCTCGGTCCCGTGACCGTCGCAGCCTTCAACGAGCTCTACTTCCGCGCGGCGCGGACCGGCGCGTCCGTCTCCGGGATCGAGCCGTTCTTCTTCCCGCTCGACAGGGCCCTGCACTGGAACCGGCTCTACGGGCGCCGGGGGTTCGTTCAGTACCAGGCCCTCCTGCCCCGCGAGACGGCGGCCGAAGGCTGCGCCCGGATCCTCGAGGAGATCTCGCGGGCCCGTGCCGCGTCCTTCCTCGCCGTCCTGAAGACGACGGGGCCCGCCGGCCGGGGGCTCCTCTCCTTCCCTCGCAAGGGCATCACCCTCGCGCTCGACATCCCGAACCTCGGAGAGCCGCTGAGGGCGCTCGCGCGGCGGCTCGACGAGATCGTCCTCCGCTCCTCGGGACGGCTCTATCTCGCCAAGGACTCCCTCACGGACTCCGCCACGTTCGCCGCGATGTACCCGCAGCTCGCGGCGTTCCGGGCCGTGCGCGGGCGCGTCGACCCCTCCGGCCGGCTCGGCTCCACCCAGTCACGTCGGCTGGGCCTCTCGGAGCATCCGTGAGCGGGAACGTGCTCGTCGCAGGCGCCGGGTCGGGTCTGGCGCGCGCCCTCTCGGAGGAGCTGGCGCGGGCGGGGCACGGTCTCGTCCTGGCCGCCCGCGACCTCGACGAGGCCGCGCGGACGGCCGCCGACCTCC
>CAZNSS010000467.1:0-3705 GCA_964575465.1 uncultured Holophagales bacterium
ACCAGATCGTCTCCGGCCTCGACGACAAGAAGATCGAGCTGGCGCGCCTGATGGACCGCTTCCCGCTCCAGGTCCACCTCGAACCGTCCGACATCTCCGAGGTCACGAGCCGCCGCGTCCTGGCGAAGAACGCTGGCGCACAGTCGGCTCTCGGGAAGCTCTTCGACGAGCATCGGGGCCGCCTGGCCGCCTGTACGCGCGTCTCGGCCGACATCCGCCTCCCCGAGCTCGCCCGCGATGCGTTCGTCGAGCTCTACCCGCTCCTTCCGTACCAGATCGACCTCGTCATCCAGGTCGTCTCGGGCCTGCGCACCCAGGGTGGAGCCGGGCGCCAGGTGGGCGGCGCGAACCGCACCATCATCAAGCTGGCCCAGCAGCTCCTCATCAACCCTGCCGTCAGCCTCGCCGACCAACCGGTCGGGGCCCTCGTCCGCCTCGACCAGGTCTACGACCTCGTGGACCAGAACATCGGCTCGGAAGTTCGGGCGAGGATCGCCGCTATCCCGCAGAGGGTCGACCATCCCTTCGCGCAGGCTGTGGCCAAGACCATCTGCCTCCTCCAGTACGTCCAGAGCGTTCCGCGGACCGCCGAGAACATCGCCGCCTGCCTCCACACGTCGGTCGAAGCCGACTCCTGCCTCGCTCCCGTCCGCGAGGCGCTTCTCGCCCTCGAGAAGGCCCATCTCGTCCGGCAGGGGGACGACGGCTACCGCATTCCCACCCCGGCCGAGGACGACTGGGAGAAGACCCGGAACGGCCTCAGCCCCCGCCCGGGCGACGTGCACCGCCTCCATTCGGAGACCGTTTCCGCGTTCTGGAAACCGCAGCCGTCCTACACCTACCTCGACACGAAACCTTTCAAAGCCGGCCTGGCGATTCACGGCCGGATCGACACCGACGGCGACGTCGTCTTCCACCTTCATCTCGCCGAGGACGGAAAGGCGTTCGAGACCCTCGCCGCCGAGCTTCGCCAGAGGAGCCGGGAGGAACGCCGGAACGTCTTCTGGGCCGTCGCACTGAACGAGGCCATCGACCGGGAAACCGTCGAGCTCTACCGGTCGAAGGAGATGCTCGACAGGAAAGAGCGGGACGCCCGGACGGCCGACCAGTCGGCCCTTGTCGGTGAGGAGAAGCGCCGCCTGAAGCGCCACCAGGACGAGCTTCGCCGGCTCCTCAGGGCTGCCTGCCTTTCCGGCAGCGTCAGCTTCCGCGGGAACGACCGGAGTCCGCGAGACGGGTCCGACGTCGGCAAGGTGGCGGCCGAGATCCTGGGTGCCACCCTTCCCGAGCTCTTCGAGCGCTTCGGCGAGGCTGCCGCCCGGACGGCGGAGCTGAAGAGGGCGCTTGACGCCCTCCTTGGCGCAACGAGCCTCGAGGGCCTGCCCGGAACCTTCCACGCCCTCCACCTTCTCCGGGACGAGAAGGGGAAGACGGTCTTCCACTTCGACGACGGTCCTCTCGCCGAGGTTCTCCGCCGCATCGAGGAACGCTCCGGATACGGCGACACGACGAGCGGACGCTGGCTGGCGGACGAGTTCGAGAAGGAGCCCTTCGGGTGGGACTTCGAGGCGGTGCGACTCTTCGCCCTCTGCCTCCTCAGGGCCGGCAAGGTCGAAATGACAAGCGCCGGCCAGACGATCGACTCGGCCACGGGCCCGAAGGCCCGCGAGGCGTTCGGGAACAACAACCTCTTCCGGGCGGCCTCCTTCCGGCCGAAGAAGGGCGTTGAGTTCGCCGAGCTTCTGCTGGCCGCCGAGGCCTACCGCGACACTTTCGGAGCGGAAGCCCGCGAGATAGCGCTCGGCCCCCTCGCTGTCGAGATCCGGAGTGCTATCGAAAGGATGGAGGACGCCGTCGTCACGGTTCTCGGTCTCCTTCGCTCCCACGGCCTCCCGGGCACGGAGCTGCTCGAAGCGGCGCAAGGGCAGATGAAGGCGATCGCCCGCGGCACCGAGCATGAGGCTGTAGCGACGTTCAACGCCTCGCACAAGACGATCAAGGATGCCGTCCGTCGGGCGGGTGAGCTGGAAGTCGCCCTCACCGACACGAACCTGGCGCTTCTCGATTCGGCGAAGCGGGTTCTAGCCAGCTGCTGGCCTTTCCTCGAGCAGGAGCCCGACCTGCCCGAAGGCCTGGCCGCGAAGGCGGCCGGGCTGAAGGACCTTCTCGCCCGAGAGACGTTTTTCCGCGAGCTACCGGCCATCCAGCAGAACGCGAGAGCCCTCGACGACGAATACGCCCGGCGCCACAAGGAGGCCCTCGAGGCCCGCGTGGAGGCCTACTCGGCGGCTCTCTTCGAGCTGGCGAAGACGTCCGGCTGGGAAGAGCTCGACGAAAGCCAGCGGGCCCGCATCTCGGCGCCCCTCCGAAGCGGGGCCACGAGCGACGGCAAGGGGACGCCGATTCCGCAGCTAAGGTACGAGACGGAAGCCTGCGCGAGCCGCCTGAAGGCTGCGATCGCAGAGGTCCGTCGTCTCGTCGAAGGCGAGCGCCTCGTCACCATCGACGTCGGCGGCTTCTTCGGAGCCGGCGTCGAGACCGAGGAGCAGCTCGCGGCGGCCCTCGAGGGGATCCGGGAGGAATGCGCCCGGTTCATAGCCCGGGGCAAGAAGGTAGTGGCGCAGTAGGCCGCGGCATGGACAAGGAAACCCGTAGCGCCATCGAGCGGGCCACGCAGAAGGCTCGCCGAATTCTCGAGTCAGACTTCGCCGAGCAGCTGGAGGGGACCTTCGAGGTCCTCCTGAGCGGTGTCGTCGCCCCGCGGGGTGGGGCGCACCTCTCACCCCGGCAGCACGCGGTGAGGGAGCGGATCGTCGCCTCGGTCGAGCACAGGCGGGCGGCGGGGGAGAAGCCCGCCGAGGCCATCGCCTCATACTTGCGCGACGCCGCGTTCACCGCGCTCAACCGGTTTGCGGCACTCCAGATGATCGAGGCCCGCGGCCTCGCCCAGGAGTGCGTCCGCAAGGGGGAGCAGTCGAGCGGCTACCGGGAGTTCATCGGCCTCGCCCCCGGGGTCGCGATCCTCCCGGGCGGGGACGGATACCGCCTCTACCTCGAGTGCCTCTTCGACGAGCTCTCCACCGAGGTCAAGGTCCTCTTCGACCGGCGCGACCCCGCCTCGGCCCTCTGGCCGCGCCGCGCGGCGTTCGAGGAACTGCTCGGCGTCCTCAATGCCCCCGAGCTCGCCGCCGTCTGGGGCGAGGACGAGACGATCGGCTGGGTCTACCAGTACTTCAACAGCGGCGACGAGCGGCGCGCCATGCGCGACGCCTCGCAGGCCCCGCGCAACAGCCGCGAGCTGGCCGTCCGCAACCAGTTCTTCACGCCGCGCTACGTCGTCCGTTTCCTCACCGAGAACACCCTCGCCCGCATCTGGATCGAGATGATGGGCGACGGGGACGGAGCCAGCCGGATCGCCGACCGGTGCGACTTCCTCGTCCGTGACGCCGAGAGCCGCGGCCCCCGGGCGAAGAAGGACCCGCGCGACCTGAAGCTCCTCGACCCGGCCTGCGGCTCGGGGCACTTCCTTCTCTACTCGTTCGACCTCTTCCTCGCGATCTACGAGGAGGCCTGGGCCGACCCCACCGCCGCGGCCTCCGCCACGACGGGCCGGACCCTCCGCGCCGACTACCCCGACCTCGCGGCCCTGCGCCGGGCGGCCCCCGCGCTCATCCTCGAGCAGAACCTCCACGGCGTCGACATCGA
>CAZNSS010000468.1:0-3701 GCA_964575465.1 uncultured Holophagales bacterium
TTCGGAGGGCGCTCCTCGCTGCACCAGGAGGAGACGGAAGCGCAGTCGCTCCAGGGGACCACGTGGTTCGCGGGGACCGACTGGGTCTACAAGCACGACTCCCCGGAGCCGTTCGGCCAGAACGACCTCGTCTTCCAGGCCGAGTACGTCTATCGCGACAAGAGCCTCGACCGCGTCGCCGCGGAGGACCCCGCGGCCCTCGGCCAGCCCTCGAACTCGAGGCAGGACGGCTTCTACGTCCAGGGGACGTGGGGCTTCGCGCCGCGCTTCACGGTCAGCGGCCGGTACGACACCGTCGGCGTGTTCGTGAACAAGGTCGACCAGGGCGACCTGGGCCAGAGCGACTACGGGGCGTCGTGGAGGGTCTCCGTCGGGCTCGCGTACAACCCGACGGAGTTCTCCCGGCTGCGCGCGCAGCTCAGCCACGGCGACGCCGTCGTCGGGGGCGTGCGCGAGTCCTTCAACCAGTTCTTCCTCCAGTACCAGCTCAGCCTCGGCGTCCACGGGGCGCACAAGTTCTAGCGAGGGCCGCGATGAAGAAGACGACGCTCCTCCTCCTCCTCCTCGGTGCCCTCTCGGCCGAGGCGACGGTGAACGTCGCCGCGACGACGTCGAACCTCGGGATGCTCGTGAGGACCATCGGCGGCGACGCGGTGAAGGTGACGGTCCTCGCGCCGCCCGACCGCGATCCCCACTTCCTCCAGGCCAGGCCCAGCATGATGATCGCCCTCCGGAACGCCGACCTCCTCGTCTCGGTCGGCGCCGAGCTCGAGCAGGGGTGGCTGCCCGCGGCCCTCTCGGGGGCCTCGAACCCGAAGATCCTCGTCGGGCAGCCCGGTTACTTCGAGGCCTGCGCCCAGGTGCCGCTCATCGACAAGGCCGACGCCTCCGACCGCTCGCGAGGCGACGTCCACCCGATGGGGAACCCGCACGTCTTCCTCGACCCCGAGAGAATGGGCGAGGTCGGCCGGGCCCTCGCCGGCCGCCTCGCGAAGCTCGAGCCCGCGGGCGAAGCCCGGTTCAAGGCGAATGCCGAACAGTTCGCGAAGACGGCCGCCGAACGCGTCGCGCAGTGGAAGAAGACCGCCGCCGGGGCCCAGGGCGTCGTGCTCTACCACAAGGACGCGAACTACCTCCTCGCCCTCCTCGGAGTCCCGATCCTCGGCTACGTCGAGCCGCTTCCCGGCATCCCCCCCACCGCCGAGCACCTCTCGGGCCTCGTCGGCCAGCTGAAGGGGCGGAAGGGCGCCATCCTCTTCACCGACTACCAGTCCTCCCAGGGCCCCGACTTCCTCGCGCGCCAGCTCGGCTGGCCGGAGGCCCGCCTGGCCCCCGAGGTTCCGCAGAACGGCGACGCCGCGGCCTACTTCGACATGGTCGGCCGCTGGGTGACGGCCGTCGCGTCGGGGAAGTGATGTCGCAGCCGCTCCTCTCCTACCGGAACGTCGTCGCGGGCTATTCGGAGCCCGTCGTCGGGCCCGTCTCTTTCGACCTCCATCCCGGAGACGTCCTCGCCCTCGTCGGCCCGAACGGCTGCGGCAAATCGACGCTCATCGGCGCCCTCACCGGCGCCTCTCGCATCCACTCCGGCGAGGTCGCCCGGGGCGAGGGCCTTTCCATCGCCTACCAGCGGCAGCGCCCCGTGCGCGACACCGACGTGCCGCTCCGGGGAGACGAGCTCATCCACCTGACCCGGGCCGGCGCCGCCGAGCCGCCGGAGTCCCTCCGCCCGCTCCTGCCGCTGCGCGTCGACCGGCTCTCCGGAGGACAGTTCCAGCTCCTGAACGTCTGGGCCTGCCTCGGCGGCGAGGCGAGCCTCGTCGTCCTGGACGAGCCGACGAACAACATGGACCCGTCGGCCGTCCGCGCCCTCGCCGACCTCCTCCACGCGAGCCGGAGCGACCGGGCCGTCCTCGTCGTCACTCACGACGCCCGCTTCCTCGAGGGCGTTTCCGCCCGCATGCTGGAGGTGGGGCGATGAACGTCGCCCAGGTCTTCGACCCGCTCTTCCGGGTCCCGTTCGCGAACGGGCTCCTTCTCGCGCTCGTCCTCCCCCTGCTCGGTGCCTACGTGCGCCTCCGGAGCGAGTGGCTCGCGGCGCTCGGCCTCGCGCAGGTCACCGCGGCCGGAGGCGTGACGGCGATCCTCCTCGGCATCCACCCGCTCGCCGGCGCCCTCGGGGCGGCCGTGATCGCCGCCGGCGTGAAGGGACGGACGGAGCGCTCCGGCAACGACATCTACGCCGTCTTCCTCTTCTTCGGCTGGAGCGCGGCGCTCCTCGGGGCCGCCAACAGCACGAAGGGAGAGGAGCTCTCCCACGCGCTCCTCGAGGGGCAGCTCTACTTCACGACCTGGGCGAACCTCGGCGGGGCGCTCGCCCTCGTGGCGCTCGTCGCGGCGGCCGGGCCCTGGCTCTCGAGGAGGCTCCTCCTCGAGCACTTCTTCCCCGAGAACATGGCCGCGAACGGCCAGTCCCCCTGGCGGCTCCACCTCGCCTTCGACCTGCTCGTGGCGCTCTCGGTCGCGCTCGCGACCCAGTCGATCGGCGTCATGGCCACGTTCTGCCTCGTTTTCTTCCCTCCCTGGGTCGCGTTCCGCATCGCCACCTCCTGGAAGCGCGCGCTCGTCCACTGCGCGGGGATGTCGGTGACCGCCTACCTCGTCGCCTTCGTCCTCGCCATCGTCCTCGACCAGCCGTTCGGCCCGGTCCTCGTCGGGACGCTCGTCGTCGGAGGCCTCGTCCGACTCCCGTTCCACAAGCGGCGCTGAGGCGCCGCCGATCCGGTAGAGTCCTTCCGCCATGAAAGACAACGTCGTTCTCATCACCGGGGCCTCGTCGGGAATCGGCGAGGCGACCGCCCGCGAGCTGGTCCGCCGCGGCGCGAAGGTCGTCCTCTGCGCCCGACGGACCGACCTCCTCGAGAGGGTCGCCGCCGAGCTCCGCTCCTCAGGCGGCTCGGCGATCGCCGTCGCCTGCGACGTCACGAAGGACGGCGACCCGGAGGCCGCCGTCGCCCGCGCCGTCGCCGAGTTCGGCCGCCTCGACACGGTCCTCGCGAACGCCGGCTTCGCCATCGCCGGCCGCCTGGAGTCCCTGACGCTCGACGACTACCGCCGCCAGCTCGAGACGAACCTCTTCGGCACGATCCGGACCCTCAAGGCCGCGCTGCCGGAGCTGAAGAAGACCCGGGGGCGGATCGGCGCCGTCGGGAGCGTGAACGGCTTCATCGGCACCCCCGCGACCTCGGCCTACTGCGCGTCGAAGTTCGCCGTCCGCGGCCTCTGCGACGCGATCCGCCCCGAGCTGAAGCCGTACGGCGTCTCGGTGACCCACATCGCTCCCGGCTTCGTGGCGAGCGAGATCCGCGCGAAGGACAACCGCGAGGTCGTCCACCGCGACGCGAAGGACCCGGTCCCGGCCTGGCTCGTCGGCTCGGCCGAGTCGGCCGCGAACGAGATCGCGAACGCGCTCGCCCGCCGCAAGCGCGAGCAGGTCGTCACGTTCCACGGGAAGGTCTTCGTCTTCCTCGAGCGGCACGTCTCCTGGCTCGTCGCGCGGCTCGTCGGCGCCGTCGACGCCGACAGGCGCGACGACCGGAAGCGCGAGACGAAGGCCGCCGGTTGACGGCGCTTCCCGTGGACCTCGTCGTCGTCGGCGCCGGGCCGGTCGGCCTCGCCGTCGCGATCGAGGCCTCGCGGTG
>CAZNSS010000469.1:0-3683 GCA_964575465.1 uncultured Holophagales bacterium
CGGGCGCCGGCGAGGCCGGCGGGCCGGCCTGAGGGAGCTTCAGCTCCCCCAGGGCATCTTCGGCATCTCGACCGCCTTGACGGGGCCCTTGATCGCCGAGACGGCCCCCGTGCCGGAGTCGAGGACCTTCATCTCCGTCGTCCCCGTCTGCTTCCCCTTGTCGTCCTTCGTGACGGTCTTCTCGTAGAGCCGGCCGAACGGGACGGAGTCGCTCATGCAGAGCTCGGATTCGGTCGTCCCCTTCATCCGCACGAAGACGACCTTGACGTCGAACGAGCCCTGGATCCCGTACTTCTCGCCCGTCTTCCCGTCCGCCGAGCAGGGCCCGAGGGAGGTCGTGCTGGCGCCGTAGTCGACGTTCGAGGCGAACGCGGCGCCCATCTGCTGCAGCATCTCGGGCGGGAACTCCGTCGCGTCCTTGCCGTCCTCCTGCATGACGATCTTCTCGACGTGCTTCATGTAGTCGAGGGCGTTCTTCTCGACCTTGAAGTCCGTGTTGAGGAGGTACTTCATGGTGGTCGGCTTCCCCTTGGCCCCTTCCTTCGGGACCGACCGCATCTCGAACCAGATACGGGCGCCGTCGCCTTCGAGGCGGGAGAGGGTGACCTCGGTCTTCTGGACCTTCCCCTTCGCGTCGGTGCTCGCCTGCTCGTACTTCACCCAGCTCCCGGGCTTGGTCGAGCCGAAGAAGGACTTCTGGAACGTCGCGACGTCGGCGGCCGGGGCGGCGGTGCCGAGGCCGAGGACGAGGACGAGCGCGACGACGTGGATCCGCTTCATGAAAACCTCCCGCGGCGGGGGTGCCCGGCCGCAACGGGGAACGATGCCATGGAATTGGCTGCGGTGCAGCACGCGGGACGAAGGCGTGACGCGAGTCACGCTGGAGGTGGCTCCCGGCTGCGAGCCCGCCAGGGGAGGAGAATCGTGGCATGAAGAGCGCGCGCGTCCTCGTCCCGTGCCTCGTCCTGGCCCTCGCGGCGCCCGCCCTGGGGGACGTCGTGCCCACCCAGCAGTCCATTCCTCCCGCGAACCCCGCCATCGACATGGAGGGCTACCTGAAAGTGGCCCGCGAGGCGGCGCGCTACCGCGAGACCCGGCGGCTGACGGAGGAGGACTTCCTCCGCGCGAGCCGGGAGCCGGGGACCGTCGTCCTCGACGCGCGGAGCCGGGAGAAGTACGACCAGCTCCACGTGAAGGGGGCGGTCAACCTGAGCTTCCCCGACATCGCCGTCGAGAGCCTGAAGAAGGCGCTCCCCGACAGGGCGACGCGAATCCTCATCTACTGCAACAACAACTTCCGCGGCGCCGAGGGGCCATTCCCCTCGAAGCTGCCGACCGCCTCGCTGAACCTTTCGACTTTCATCGCCCTCTACAACTACGGCTACCGGAACGTCTGGGAGCTCGGGCCCCTGGTCGACGTCGAGAAGACGAGGCTCCCGCTCGAGCCGACGGCGAAGTAGTCCCGGCGGCCGCCCCGCCCGGGCCCGGGGGCGCAACGCGCGTCGCCGCAGCAAGAACGCGTAAACGCGTTAGCCCGGGCGGGCGGCACCCGTTGAGCGAACCTGTTGACAGGGCCCGCCGACTCGCCCAGATTGTCCGCATGACGACCGCCCGAGACCTCCTCGCGTCGAAACCCTTCGGTGGCGTGATCACGGTGGACCCGGGCGTGACCGTGCGGGACGCCTGCCGCCTCTTCCGCGACCGGAACATCGGCTCCCTCGTCGTCTTCGACGGCGTCTCCTGGAACGGGATCTTCACCGAGCGGGACGTCGTCAAGAGGGTCGTCGCCGAGGGGCTCGACCCCGCGCGGACCCTCGTCGGCGAGGTCATGACGCCGAAGATCCTCTCCGTCCGGCCCGAGGACCCCCTCGAGCTCGTCGAGGGGACGATGCGGCGCGAGAGGATCCGGCACGTCGTCGTGATCGGCGACGAGGGCGTCGTCGGGGTCCTCTCGCTGGGCGACGTCGCGGCGCGGCACGCCGTGGAGGACCGCGAGCGGGCGGAGTTCCTGACGGAGTACGTCTTCGGGCGCGCCTGACCGGGCGCCGCATCCCCGCGGGGAAGCGGGCGCACAGGGGAGAGGCGGTCGATAGAATGCCGTCCGGACGATGACGGACAGCGGCCCGACGGGACACGCGGCAGGTCTCCCGGCCTTCGCGCCGGGAGAGGCGTACTACCGCGCCCTCGTCGAGAGCGTCCTCGACGTGGTCGTCGTCTACGACGCCGACGGGAGCTTCCGCTACGCGAGCCCCTCCGTCCGGACGGTCTTCGATCTGGGACCCGAGGAGGTCCTCGGGAAGCCGGGCCTCGACTTCGTCCACGGCGACGACGTCTCCGCTCTCCGGGTCGCGCTCGCGGCGGCGAGAGAGCACCCCGGGCGCCGGGTGCGGATCGAGGTCCGCCTGCGCCACCGGGACGGCTCGTACCGCGTCATGGAGTCCGTCGTCACGAGCTTCCTCGACGTCCCGGCCATCGCGGGCATCGTCGTCGCGTCGCGCGACGTGACCGAGGCGCGCGCGACGGCGGCCCAGCTCGCTCACGCCCAGCGGATGGAGGCGGTGGGACGCCTCTCGGAGAGCGTCGCGCACGAGTTCAAGAACGCCCTGTCGGTCGTGATCGGGCACGCGGAGCTCGTGCTGGCGAGGCTCCCGGACGGCGACGCGGCCCGCGCGAACCTGGAGGCGATCCACCGCTCCGCCACCCGCGCGGCGGGCACGGCACGGCGGCTCCTCGACTTCGGCAGGCGGGACCCGGCGGAGCGGGTCCCCCTCGACGTCGGGGCGAGCCTGCGGGCCAGCGCGACTCTTCTCGCGCCCCTCCTCGGCAGAGAGGTCCGGCTCGTCGTGGACGTTCCCGAAGGAGGGGGCCAGGCTCTCGCGGACCCGGCCGAGCTCGAGCAGGCGATCGTGAACCTCGTCCTCAACGCCCGCGACGCGATGCCCGGCGGGGGCACGGTGACGCTCTCCGCCCGGGACGCGTTCGTCGACACCGAGGAGGTGCGACGCCGGCCCGGCCTGGCCCCGGGCCGCCACGTCGTCGTCTCGGTCGCCGACACGGGGACGGGCATCGCGGCCGACGTGATGGGGAGGCTCTTCGAGCCCTTCTTCACGACGAAGCCCCCGGAGAAAGGCTCGGGCCTCGGCCTCCCGGCGGTCTACGGCTTCGCCCGCCGGTGCGGCGGCGCGGCGTGGGCCGAGAGCGAGCCGGGCAAGGGGGCGACGTTCTTCGTCGCGCTCCCCCGGATCGCGGACGGGCCTCCGTCTACTTCCCCGTCGCCCGGTCCCGGCTGATCAGCACGCCTCCGACGCCGAGAAGCGTCAGGATGAACGCCTGCACGAGCGTCTTGTACGAGACCTCCGGCCCCCCGAAGAGCGACTTCCAGAGGAAGAACCCGCCCACGACGACGAAGAGCCCGTAGAGGCCGATCATGATCGCGCGGGCCTTCGCGTTCGCCTCGGGCGTGTCGTGGGCGAAGGAGCGGTTGTAGAAGAAGAGGCCGACGACGGCGAGGACGTCGAGGGCGACGAAGAGGAGCCAGAACTGGCGCGTCGCCGCGAGCCCCTCGGCCGTCCCGGCGAGCGGCTTGAGCCACGCGCCGTAGAGGGCGCCGCCGAGCGAGGAGCCGATCAGGCTCCCGAAGACGCCGTAGAGGAAGGCGTAGCCCATGTAGACGGCCTTCTTGT
>CAZNSS010000470.1:0-3653 GCA_964575465.1 uncultured Holophagales bacterium
GTACTCGGCGAGCCCGCCCGCCCGCCCGTCGAACGACGCGGCGCGGAAGTTCTCGAGCGGCCTGAAGCGGTAGTAGCGCTTCGTGAGGACCTCGAGCATGGCGGCCTGCTCCTCCGCCGAGGCCCCCTCGAACCGCCCGATGTAGAGGGTCTGGAGGGGCTGCGGGCAGTCGACGAGGGCCTTCACCCGATCCCCGCGCTCGAACGCGCCCGGCTCGGCGACGAGCTTCGCGAGGACCTCGTCCATCTCGGCGTAGACCGCCCGGCGCGCCGCCTCGAAGGCCGCCTGGTCGAAGACGCGGTAGCGGAGGTCGCGCGCGACGTCGCCGAGCGCGGCCCAGCGGTTCTCCGCCACCGAGACGAGCCGGTCGAGGAGGGAGCGGAACTCGGGCGAGGCCGCCGCGGCTCCCGCCTCGGCGTCGGCGAGCCGCCGTTCGAGGATGGCCAGGACGAGCTCGACCTGGTGCTCGGCCCGCTGGCGCGCCTTCCAGATCCAGAGGAGCGCCTCGCGCAGGGCGGCGCCCTTCTTCGTCCCCTCGACGCCGTAGTGGGAGACGGCGCGCGAGAGACGCTCGAGGAATCGGCCCGGGAGGTCGGGTGTCTGCGTGTCGTAGGTGCGGAGGTAGGTGAGGAGGTACTCCCCCGTCGAGACGGTCCCCTCCGCCTCGGGGTCCTCGGAGCTCGTCTGCCGGCGGAAGAGGGCCGAGACGTCGGCGAACGCCCTGAGGATCCGCTCCTCCGTCGCGGCGCCCGCCCCGTCGCCGGCGAGGGTGGGAGCCGCCTCCGCGTACTCGCGTGCCAGGCGCCGCGCGTCGGACGGGTCGACGTCGAACCCGAGGACGAGGCGGCGGATCTCGTCGAGGGTGTCGAGGGCACGGGCCGGATCGCCGCCGGCGGCGGCCGGAACGCTCTTCGGCAGGGCGATCCGCTTCGTCGACTTCCGCTCCTCCCCCGCCGCCGAGGGGTCGAGCTGGACGAGGGGCGAGCCGGGGCCGACCTGGACGTTCGGGACGACGAAGACGCTCCGCACGGTGCCCTCGAACGGCGCCGGGATCGGCATCTCCATCTTCATCGCCTCGAGCGTGACGATCCGCTGCCCCTTCGCGACGCGCTGGCCCGGGGCGACCCCGACGGAGACGACGACCGCGGGAGACGGGGCGCGCAGGATGCCGAGGTCGTCCCGCGAAAAGCGGTGCGGGACGCCGTCGGCCTCGACGAGGTAGTCGAGCCCCTGCACGACACAGAGCGTCCGGTAGCGCGTGCCGCCGAGAATGAGCCAGCGCTCGAAGCGCGAGAGGCGCTCGATGCGCACCTCGCTCCTGACTCCGTCGAGCTCCACGCGGTAGCCGTGCCTGCCGAGCCGGAAGACCTTCAGCTTGTAGTTCTGACCGAGGTGGCGGAACTCGATCGTCCGTCCCACTTCCCTGCGGACCTCGGGGCGCATCCGCGCGGCCGACTCGTAGAACTGCTCCTCCTCGAGGTGCAGCTCGGCGTCGTAGGCCTCGACGGCCGCCGCGAGAAGCGCGACGTCGGCGTGCGGTCGGCTCTCGTCCGCGCGCGTCGCCGCCCACCTCTCCAGCCAGCCGGTGTCGACCTGGGAGGAGCGGACCTCGGGGCGATCCAGCAGCTCGAGAAGGAAAGCCTTGTTCGTCGTGCCGCCGTCCAGGACGACGGCGCTCTCCGAGAGGGCGCGCCGGAGCCGGGCGAGCGCCTCGCCGCGGTCGGCACCGTGCGCGATGAGCTTGGCGATCATCGGGTCGAACTCGGAGGCGACGGTGTCCCCTTCCGTCACGCCCCGGTCGATCCGGAGCCCGGGGCCGGTCGGGAGGCGGAAGTGGACGAACGTCCCGGGCGCGGGGGCGAAGCCGGCGTCGGGGTCCTCGGCGTTGAGGCGCACCTCGATGGCGTGCCCGGACGGGGCCGGGGGCTCGCCGACGAGGCGTCCGCCGCGCGCGACGTGGATCTGCAGCTTCACGAGGTCGAGGCCCGTCGTCACCTCGGTGACGGTGTGCTCCACCTGGAGGCGGGCGTTCACCTCGAGGAAGGCGAAGGTCCGGCTCTTCGGGTCGAAGAGGAACTCGACGGTCCCCGCGTTCCGGTAGCCCGACGTCCGCGCGATCCGGAGAGCGGCGGCGCGCAGCTCGCGATCGGTCTCCGCGGAAAGGGTCGGCGCGGGAGACTCCTCGAGGACCTTCTGGTGGCGCCTCTGGATGGTGCAGTCGCGGACGCCGACCGCCCAGGTCGTTCCGTGGACGTCGCCCAGGACCTGGACCTCGACGTGCCGCACCCCCTGGAGGAGCTTCTCGACGAAGACCGTGGCGTCACCGAAGGCGCGGAGCGCCTCGTCGCGGGCACTCTCGAACGCCTCGGGCATCTCCTCCGCGCGCGAGACGACGCGGATGCCACGCCCCCCGCCGCCGGCAGCCGCCTTGACGAGGACCGGGTAGCCGAGAGCCGCGGCCGCGGTGGCCGCCTCGGCGGCCCCGGAGACGGCCCGGCCGCTCCAGGGGACGACGGGGACCCGGGCGTCCTCCGCGAGCTTCTTGGCGCTGATCTTGTCGCTCAGGCGGCGCATCGCGTCGGGCGGAGGCCCGATGAAGACGATCCCGAGCCGCTCGCAGAGATCGGCGAAGCCCGCGTGCTCGGAGACGAAGCCCCACCCCGTCCAGACCGCGTCGGCCTTCGAGGCGGCGAGGGCGCTCTCGAGCCTTCGGTAGTCGAGGTAGCTGACCTTCCGCTGGCCGTCCGCCTCGTCGACGACGGTCGCCGGGCCGAGGCAGAAGGCCTCGTCGGCCTCTCTCACGAACATCGCCTTGCGGTCGGGGTCGGTGTAGAGGGCGATGGTCCCGATGCTCGTTCCGCGCTCCTGGTTGAACTCGCGGACGGCGTTGATGAAACGCATCGCGGCCTCGCCGCGGTTGACGATGGCCACGCGCTGGAATTCGGGATGCATGTCGCCTCCGATGTGGCGGCCTCGCGGGGCGGCCCGTGGGCCGCCCCGCGAAAGGGGCCGGTGGAAGGAAGATCAGGCCATCGCGTCGCGGAACGGTCCGAGCGGCGCCGCCGAGGCGGCGCCCGGGAGCTCCACGGTGCGGTAGCCGTCGACCGCGAGGTAGAGGTTGCCGTCGGCGTCGACGACGCGCGCGTCGAAGCTCCCGTCGCCCGACGCCGAAGGCGTCACGACGGCGTGGAGCCGCCCGCTCGCCGTCTCCGGCGGCCGGACGGCGCGGACCCGCTCCACGCGGAGCGGGAGACCCATGACGCCCCGGGTGCCGAGCTCGAAGACGCCGGCCGTCTGGAACGCGAGCTCGACGAGGCGCGGCGCCACGAGGGTCGGCAGGTCGGCGGGGACGTGGTTCGGCGGAAGCGGGTCGGCGAGGAGGCCGACGACGCCCGATCCGTTCTTCCAGGCGCTCTCGAGCACCTGGTACGCCGGGCCGTGGAAGTAGACCGAGTAGACGTCGGCGGCGGCGAGGGCCGCTCCGCCGCTCTCGAGGGCGGCCGCGCACGTCTCGGGGCGCGCGTCGCCCCTCTCGAGCCGGACGCGGGCGCGGAAGTGGACCGTCTCCTGCGGCTCGGCCTGCCCGGGCAGGGTGCGGCGACCGACGAGGCGGCACTCCGCCTCGACGCCGTCGCCCGCCGGGCGGAGGACAG
>CAZNSS010000471.1:0-3622 GCA_964575465.1 uncultured Holophagales bacterium
CGAACGGGATCCCCGACGTCCTCGACGAGGCGCGGTGGGGGCTCGACTGGATGCTGAGGCTCCACCCTGAGCCCTGCGCCCTCTACCACCAGGTGGCCGACGACCGCGACCACAAGGGGTGGCGCCTCCCGCCGGAGGACGACGCGGACTACGGCTGGGGGCCCGGGCGCGAGCGGACGGTCTACTTCGCGGACGGCAGGCCGCAGGGCCTCGGGAAGTACCCGAGCGCCTCCGACGGCGTCGCAAACCTGGCGGGCCGTTACGCGGCGGCGATGGCCCTCGCGCACCGCGTCTGGAAGGGGGACCCGCGCCTCGGCTCCTTCGCGAAGGAGTGCCTCCGCGCGGGAATCGAGGTCTACGCCCTCGGGCGGGAGAAGGAGGGGGTCCAGCAGGGGAACTCGTTCGGTGCCCCCTACCGCTACGCCGAGGAGAGCTGGGCCGACGACATGGAGTGGGGCGCGGCGGAGCTCCACCGCGAGACGGGCGAGGGGACGTACCTCGCCGACGCCGCGCGCTACGCGCGCCTCGCGGCGGCCTCGTCGTGGATGGGGAGCCCGGGTACCGGGCACTACCAGCACTACCCGTTCATGAACCTCGGGCACTTCGCTCTCCACGCGTCCGCTCCCGGGCCGCTCCGGGAGGAGCTCGCGACCTTCTACCGCGAGGGGCTCGAGAGAGCGGTCGTCGCTGCCGGCGCCGGCCCGTTCCACCTCGGCGCGCCTTTCATCTGGTGCTCGAACAATCTCGTCACGGCGCTCGTCACCCAGGGGCTCGTCTACGAGCGGATGACGGGCGACGACCGGTTTCGGCCCTTCCTCGCCGGGCAGATCGCCTGGCTCCTCGGGCGGAACCCCTGGGGCGTCTCGATGATCACGGGCTGGCCCGAGGGGGCAGCGTTCCCGACGGACCCGCACCTCCCGACGGCGGACCTGACCGGGAGACCCGTCCGGGGCGGCCTCGTCGACGGCCCGGTGAAGGGGGAGATCTTCCGCGGGCTGAAGGGTGTCCGGCTGACCCGGCCCGACGCCTTCGCGCCGTTCCAGTCCGACGAGGCCGTCTACCACGACGACGTGATGGACTACGCGACGAACGAGCCGACGATGGACGGTACCGCGGCGGCCGTCCTCGCCTTCGCCCTGGCAACCGCCCCGCCGCCCGCCGCGCCGCTTCCGCCCGTTCCGGGCTGCGCCGTCCGCGAGGGAGGAATCGTCCGGGGGCCGGTCGACGCGAGGAGGATCGCCCTCGTCTTCACCGGGCACGAGTTCTCGGAAGGGGGAACGGCGATCCTCGACGCGCTCGCGGCGCGCGGGACGGTCGCGTCGTTCTTCGTCACGGGGGCCTTCTGCCGCGACCCGGAGAAGTCGCCCCTGCTCGCCCGCATCGCCACCGGGGGGCACCTTCTCGGCCCGCACTCCGACGCGCACCTCCTCTACGCCCCGTGGTCGGGAGAGAAGCGGACGCTCGTCTCGCGCGCGGAGTTCCGGCGGGACCTCGAACGGAACCTCGAGGGGCTGAAGCCCTTCGGGGTCTGCCGCGATTCCCTCTCCTCCTGGGTGCCGCCCTACGAGTGGTGGACGCCCCGGATCGCGGAGTGGAGCCGGGAGATGGGCCTGCGGCTCGTGGGCGTCACTCCCGGCACACGGGCCGCCGCCGACTACACGGAGGAAGGGACGAGGGGTTTCGTGCCGTCCCCGGCCATCGTCGAGAGCGTCCTCTCCCGCGAGCGGGACGACCCTCACGGGCTGAACGGGTACGTCCTCCTCATGCACCTCGGGGCCGGCCCGGGGCGGTCCGACAAGCTGCACGAGAAGCTTCCCGCGCTCCTCGACGAGCTCGCGACGCGCGGGTATTCGTTCGTCCGGCTCGACGACCTCGCGAAGGGCTGTCCGCCGGGCTGAGGCGTCCGGCCCCTCAGTGCCCCGCCGGCACCCTCTCGCCCGCCGCGACGCGGACGGGCAGGACGTTTCTCGCGAGCGGCAGGGGACAGGTCGCGTACGGCGTGAACGCGCAGGGCGGGTTCTGGGCGAGGTTGAAATCGAGGACGACCTTCGTCCCGCCGGCCTTCGGAACCGGGGCGTAGAGGAAACGGCCCGCGCCGTAGGACTCGGTGCCGGCGGTTGCGTCGCTGAAGACGAAGAAGAAGGTGTCGTCCGCGGGCGACTCGACGGTCGGCTCGAGGGCGAGCTTTCTGCCGAAGAGCTCGAACCGGACGAGGCCGGGAGCGATCGCCTTCTGCGGCGGGCCCTGCGCGGAGGGGACCTCGATGTCCCTCGGCGCGGCGTAGGGCTCGAACGTCCCGTCGACCCGGAGCGCCGGGTCGACGGGGAAGTACGAGAGGCCCGCGAATCCCGTCCGGCGGGGGCTCTCCGGGTCGCGGGCCCTGACGGCGAGGCGCCCGCCGCGCTCGATGACCGTGAGGCGGACCCTCCCGATCGTGACGACGTCGGGTTTCCCGTCGCGGTCGGTGACGAGGGGCGCACCCGTGGGAGGCGCGCCGTTCACCGCGACCGGAGCGCCGGGCGCGGCGCGGAGCGTGACGACGCCGTCCGCATCGAGGACGAAGGCACATGCCTTCGCCGGGATGCCCGGCGCCTCGAGCGAGATCGGAGCGGCCGCGTCGGCGCCGGCGAGGTTCTCGCCCGGCGCGAGCCAGTGGAGCGCGACGAGCGTGAGCCAGCCGCTCTCGGACTTCAGCCGCGTCTCGCGCAGCGCCCGGGTCGTGCCGATCTCGGCGACGTAGGCCGGGTCGACGGCCGGGCGACGCCCGCAGGCAGGGGCGGCGAGGGTGAGGACGAGGGCGAGCGCGGAGGGGCGCATGGCCCGTTCTAGCACGGCCGCGGCGCCGGCGCCTCAGGCGACGGGTCGATCCACGACCGGGAGGCTGAAGGTGAAGACGGCCCCGGGTCCAGGGTCCTCGAGCCAGATCCGTCCTCCCTGCGCCTCGACGGCGAGGCGGCAGAACGTGAGGCCCAGGCCGCTTCCGCGCCCGGCCCGGTTCCCGACGACGAATTTCTCGAAGAGGCGCGGCCGGAGCTCCTCCTCCACGCCGGGACCCGAGTCGCGGACGCAGACCTCGACCATCCCCCCGTCGAGCTTCGCGCCGACGAGAATCGGCCCCGCCCCGGGGTCGCTGAACTTGACCGCGTTCCCGACGAGGTTCTCGAGGATCCTCGCCACGAGCGCCGGGTCGACGCGGACCGGCGGCAGGCCGTCGGGAATCTCGGCGGCGAGCGTCAGCCCGCGGGTGCCGGCCGCCGGCATCGCCCGCTCGATCACCTCCCTGACGAGCCCCGGGAGCGGGACGTCCATCCGGAGGACCGGAAGGGCTCCCTCCTCGAGTCGGGCGAGCTCGAGGATCCCCTCGATCAGCGTCAGCTGCCGGCGGACGTTCCGTTCCGCCACGTCGAGGAGCCCCCGGTCCTCGTCGTTCAGGCCGGTTCCCCCCGCGAGGAGCTCGAGGGCGCCCATGACGCCGGAGACGGGGCCCCTCAGGTCGTGGACCATCATCCGTGTCAGCTCCTCGCGGGATCTCGCGAGGGCGGCCTTGCCGAGCCCCAGGCTGACGGCCTCGGCGAGCGCCTCGGCGAGCGCGGCGTCCTCGGCGTCCCGGGCCCGGCGGGCC
>CAZNSS010000472.1:0-3619 GCA_964575465.1 uncultured Holophagales bacterium
TCTCCCGCTCGGGGACGCTCACCTACGAGGCGGTCGGCCAGACGACGGCGCTCGGCCTCGGCCAGTCGACCTGCGTCGGCATCGGCGGCGACCCGGTGAACGGCACGAACTTCATCGACTGCCTGAAGATGTTCAAGGACGACCCCGAGACCGAGGCGATCATCATGATCGGCGAGATCGGCGGCAGCGCCGAGGAAGAGGCCGCCGAGTGGATCGCGGCGAACCTCAGGAAGCCCGTCGCCTCGTTCATCGCCGGTCGCACCGCCCCCCCGGGCCGCCGCATGGGCCACGCCGGAGCGATCATCTCCGGCGGCAAGGGGACCGCGACCGAGAAGGTCGCCGCGCTCCGCGCCGCGGGAGTGCTCGTCGCCGACTCTCCGGCCCTCATCGGCGAGACGCTGGTGAAGGCGATCAAGGGCTGAACCTTCCCGCGGAAACGGATCTCCTCGAGAGCCCCGGCCGAACGGCCGGGGCTCTTTCATCGGGCACCCTCCGCCCGCGTAAGATCCGCGACGATGTCCGGGCCGGCGGAGAAGAAATGGACCCCGACGGGGGGCGGCGGCAGCATGTCTGCGGGCCAGCACAGCGACCCGCCGGTGGCCTTGCCGTCCTCTGGGTCGGACATGCCGGACACGGACACCGAAGAGACCCTTCCCGGGCAGCCCGTTTCGGCCCGCGCCGTCAGACCCGACGTCCTGATTGCCGGCTACCGGATTCTCCGCGTGATCGGCGAGGGGGGGATGGGGACGGTCTACGAAGCGGAGCAGGAGAAGCCGCGCCGGATCGTCGCCCTCAAGATGATCAAGCCAGGCCTGGCCACCGCCGCCCTGCTCAGGAGGTTCGAGCTGGAGGCGCACGCGCTGGGGCGGCTCAGCCACCCGGGGATCGCGCAGATCTACGAGGCCGGGATGGCGGACGCGGGGCACGGCCCCCAGCCGTACTTCGCGATGGAGCTCGTGACGGGGCTCCCCCTCGACCAGTACCTGACGGAGAGGAATCCCGGCGTCCGCGAGCGGCTCGACCTCGTCGCCCGCATCTGCGACGCCGTGCACCACGCCCACCAGAAGGGGATCATCCACCGCGACCTGAAGCCCGGGAACATCTTCGTCGAGGATTCGGGCCAGCCCCGGGTCCTCGACTTCGGCCTGGCGCGCGTCACCGACTCGGACATCCAGGCCACGATGCAGACCGACTTCGGCCAGATCGTCGGAACGCTCCCGTACATGAGTCCCGAGCAGGTCCTGGGAGACCCGCTCGCGCTCGACACCCGCAGCGACGTCTACGCGCTCGGGGTCCTCCTCTACCTCGTCCTGGCGGGCCACCTGCCTTACGACCTCAAGAAGGCGCACCTGGCCGAATGCATCCGTGTCATCCGCGAGGTGGACCCGAGCCCGCTCGGCACGGTGAGCCGGGAGTTCCGCGGCGACGTCGAGACGATTGCCGCCCGGGCGCTCGAGAAGGAGAAGGAGCGGCGTTACCAGTCGGCCGCGGAGCTCGGCTCGGACCTGCGCCGCCACCTCTCCCACGAGCCGATCGTGGCGCACCGCGCGAGCGCGGCGTACCAGCTCGGCAAGTTCGCGCGGCGCAACCGGACCCTCGTGGCCGGGGCGGCCGCCACCGTCCTCGCGCTCGTCGCCGGGGTCGGCGTCAGCTCGTGGCAGGCGGTCCGGGCTCGGCGGGCCGAGGGGCTCGCCACCTCGCGACTCGCCCAGACCCAGGAGGCGCGCGCCCTGGCCGAGCGGCGGCGGGAGGAGGCCGAGGGGGCCCGCCGCCTCGCCGAGGAGAGGCGGACGGAGGCGGAGGGCAGGAAGTCGGAGGCGGAAAGCCGCAAGGCCGAGGCCGAGCGGGCACGGGCCGCGGAGGGGGCCCAGCGCGTCGCGGCCGAGGCGAGCGAGCGGACCTCCCGGAGCGAGGCGGCCAAGGCCGCGGCGGTGAACGCCTTCCTCAAGGAGATGCTCTCGTCGGTCGACCCGTCGGAGATGAAGGGGAAGGACGTGACCGTCCGGCGGGTGCTCGACGAGGCGGCTGGAAAGGTCGGAGGCGGCTCGCTCCGGGAGCAGCCCGAGGTCGAGGCCTCCGTCCGGACAACGATGGGGAAGACGTACCAGGCCCTTGGCCTCTACGCCGAGGCGGAGCCCCACCTGCGGCAGGCCCTCGAGATCCGCAAGCGCGTCCTCGGCCCCGAGCACCCCGACGTGGCCGCCAGCCTGAACGACCTGGCCTCGCTGCTCCACGACGAGGGGAAGCGGGCGGAGGCCGAGCCGCTCTACCGGGAGGCGCTCCGGATCCGGAAGAGGGTCCTCGGCCCCGGACACCTCGATACGTCCGCCACTCTGAACGACCTCGGCCTCCTCCTCAAGCAGCAGGGCGACCTCGACGGCGCCGAGGCGTTGTACCGCGAGTCGCTCGCGATCAAGCGGAGGGCCCTCGGCGAGGCCCACGGGGACCTGGCCCAGGCGATCAACAACATGGCGCAGCTCCTCCAGGCCCGCGGCGATCTGAAAGGAGCCGAGACGCTCCACCGCGAGTCGCTCGCCATGCGCCGCACCCTCTTCGGCCCCGAGCACCCCGACGTTCTCGCCAGCCTGAACAACCTCGGCGCGAACCTCTTCGCTCAGGGGGACGTCGCGGGGGCCGAGGCGCTGGCCCGCGAGGTTCTCGCGGTCAGGCGGAGGACGCTCGACGCGAACCACCCGGACCTCGCCATGGCCCTCAACAACCTCGGGGCGTACCTGCGGGTCGAGGGCAAGCTGGCGGAGGCCGAGCCGCTCCAGCGAGAGGCGCTCGCGATCTGGCGGAAGGCGCTCGGCAACGAGCACCCCGACGTGGCGAGCGCGGCGAGCAACCTCGCGTTCGTCCTGCAGGAGAAGGGGGACCCGGCGGGGGCCGAGGTGCTCCAGCGCGAGGCTCTGGCGATCCGGGTCAAGGTCTACGGCGAGGGGAGCCTCCAGGTCGCCCGGACCCTGGGCCCCCTCGGCCCCATCCTCCTCGACGAGGGAAAGCTCGAGGAGGCCGAGACGGTGCTCCGCAGGGCGCTCGCCGTCCGCGTCGAGAAGCTCCCGCCCCGCCACGTCGACACGGCCGTCGCCCAGGCCGACCTGGCCCGGGCTCTGAACGCCCGGGGCAAGTTCGAGGAGGCCCGGACGCTGGCCGCGGACGCCCTCTCCATTCGCGAAGAGAAGCTGCCCGTGGGCCAGTGGTCGCGCTTCGAGGCGCAGAGCCTCCTCGGCGAGGCGCTCGCCGGTCTGGGGAAGCTCGCCGAGGCCGAGGCGCTCCTCCTCCCCGCGTACGACGGCCTGAGGGCGAGCGCCGCGGTTTCGCCGTGGAAGAAGAGGGCGGCGCGCGAGCGGATCGTACGGCTCTACGAGGCGTGGGGCCGTCCGGAGGCGGCGGCGGCCTGGCGCGCGAAGGAGACGGCGCCTTTCTGAGCTCGGACCCGCCTCCACACCGATCCGGCAAGGCCGGGCACGTCGGGCGCGCTCGAACGCGCTTTCGTCCCGCGGCGGAGCGTGTCGTAGACTCCCGCGCCTTATGGAAAAGACTTTCGCGATCATCAAGCCGGATGCCGTCGAGGCGAAGAACGCGGGGAAGATCCTCGCCCGGATCGAGGCCGAGGGCT
>CAZNSS010000473.1:0-3599 GCA_964575465.1 uncultured Holophagales bacterium
GTACGGCGGCGTCGCCTCGTACGGGCAGGTCGCCTCCTCGAGCAACGGCTTCGTCCCGCTCCTCGACGGCGTGACGGGCTACGACCCGGCCGAGCTCGCGAGGCCCGGCAATCCCGACGCGGCCTCCGTCCGCTCGAGCCTCGCCGCCCTCTCCGCCCCGGGGACGAGCGTCCTCGGCGACGGTCGGTCGGCGATCGCGACGGCCCTGAACGGCTGGGGCGTCTTCGTCGGGTCGGTCGTCTACAGCGCGGCCGTGGCGCGGACCGACCTCGTCCACGTCGCGAGCGGGTACGACCCGGCGACGAGCTTCGCCGCGAACGACTCCGTCGTCGCCTTCCGGGCGCTCTCGCTCCAGGACTACGCCGTCTCGCGGTCGCTGCCGCTCTTCGACGGCGCGCTCGTCCTCGGTGTCACCGGCCACTTCACGCGCGGGACGACCGGGATCAAGGAGGAGAGCGCCTTCGTGACCGACGTCGGAAAGCTGACGACGTTCGTCCGCCGCGGAACGACCGGCCTCGAGCGGACCCGCTCGCGCTGGTCGTGGGACGCGGGCGCCGCGGTCCACATCGGGGTCCTGACGCTCGGGGGCGTGATGAAGGGTGTCAACCGGCCCCAGTACCCGTTCGACGACGACGCGCCCCCGGAAGACCGCGGCACGACGGTGGTCGTCGGGCGGCAGACGCGCGTCGGCGCCTCGTTCGTGATCCCGGGCATCCGGATGAAGGTCGCGGCGGACCTCGACCTCGACAAGAGCGAGACGCTCGCCGAGGGGCAGCTGAGCCGGACGGCGGGGGGCGGGATCGAGCTCCCGCTCGGGAAATTCGACCTCCGGGGCGGCGTCTCGGTGAACCTCGAGGCGCCCGACCGGCCGTACGTCTACTCCTTCGGCTTCGGCTTCGGAAGCGACAAGGCGAAGCTCGAGGCGGCGGGGACCTATCGGTCGAACGACGGGGCCTACGGCGGGATCCTGACGACGCGCTTCGGGTTCTGACGGCCGGGCGCGCCGGCGTTCGGTATCCTGACGGCCATGACAGCAAACGAGGGAAGTCTCGTCCGTGCGAGCCTGAAGGCTCCGCGCGCGGGCGCGGCCGCGGGCATCCTCTTTTCCGTGCTCCTCCTCGCCAGCCTCGCCATGATCCGCTCCGCCGTCCCGGGGGACCCCGGGGACGCCGGGTCCTGGCTCCCCGCGCACACGCGAACCATCGCCCTCGCGCTGAACATCCTCCCCTTCGCGGGCGTGGCCTTCCTCTGGTTCATCGGCGTCCTGAGAGACCGGATGGGCGACCTCGAGGACAAGTTCTTCGCGAGCGTCTTCCTCGGCAGCGCGATCCTCTTCCTCGCCATGCTCTTCACGTCCGCGGCGCTGGCGGGCGGACTCCTGACGACCTGGGGGGTGATGCCCGGCCCGGTCGTCGACTCGGGCGTCTACAGGTTCGCCCGGACGACCGCCTTCCAGCTCATCAACGTCTACGCGATGCGGATGGCGGGCGTCTTCATGATCACGACCTGCACGATCTCGATCCGGACCGGGATCTTCCCGCGGCCCATGGCGTTCCTCGGCTATCTCCTCGCCGTCCTCCTCCTCATCGGGAGCGGGCGCCTCCCGTGGGTGCCGATGGCCTTCCCGATCTGGACGCTCCTCGTCAGCATCCAGATCCTCTTCGCGAACTTCCGGTCCCCTCGCGCGCAGCCGGCCTGACGCGCCGCCTTTCCGAGACGCCGTCGCGGCATCCGCCGCGCGCTGGACCGGCCCCCCCTCGCGGCCTGACAATGTCCGATGGCCCGGACGGCGCGCCGTTCGAGGCCAAGGGGGGTCCATGTCCAGGTCCACATCCGCTCCCGGGGCCGTCCGCATCGACGAAGGTGCGGCCTGGAACGACCTCTCTTCCACCCGCCCCGACCCTGCCGAGGTCCGCGAGCTCCTCTCGAAAGCCCTGGAGCTGAAGGGCCTTCGCGGTCGGGACCTCGGCGTCCTCGCCTCCGTCACCGATCCCGAGCTCCTCTCCGAGCTCTTCGCGGCGGCGCGCCGCGTGAAGGAGACGATCTACGGCAAGCGGATCGTCCTCTTCGCGCCCCTCTACGTCTCGAACCTCTGCGGAAACGAGTGCCTCTACTGCGCCTTCCGCGTGCGGAACCGCGATCTCGTCCGGCGCGCGCTGACGCAGGACGAGGTCGCCCGCGAGGTCCGCTGGCTCGAGGAGCAGGGGCACAAGCGGATCCTCCTCGTGGCGGGCGAGGCGTACCCGAAGGAGGGCTTCGGCTACGTCCTCCGCTGCATCGAGACCGTCTACGCGACGTCGAGCGGCCCGGGCGAGATCCGCCGCGTGAACGTCAACGTCGCCCCGTTGACGGACGGCGAGTTCCGCCTCCTGAAGGAGGCGAAGATCGGCACCTACCAGCTCTTCCAGGAGACGTACCACCGGGAGACCTACGGGAGGGTCCACGTGGCCGGGAAGAAGGCCGACTACGACTGGCGCCTCACCGCCATGGACCGGGCGATGGAGGCGGGGATCGACGACGTCGGCGTCGGCGTCCTCTTCGGCCTCTTCGACTGGCGATTCGAGCTCCTCGCGCTCATGCAGCACGTCGAACACCTCGAGAGGGCGTTCGGTTGCGGCCCGCACACGATCTCCGTGCCCCGCCTCGAGCCGGCCGACGGCTCCGAGCTCGCCGCGCACCCCCTGCACCCCGTCTCCGACGACGACTTCCGGAAGGTCGTCGCCATCCTCCGCCTCGCCGTCCCCTACACCGGCCTCATCCTCTCGACGCGCGAGACGGCCGAGGTGCGGCGCGAGGCGCTCACCCTCGGCATCTCGCAGATCTCGGCCGGCAGCCGGACGAACCCCGGCGGCTACGAGGCCGCCCCGGGCGACCGGCACGCCGAGCAGTTCTCGCTCGGCGACCACCGCCCTCTCGACGAGGTGATCCGCGACGTCGCCTCCCTCGGCTTCGTCCCGTCGTTCTGCACCGCCTGCTACCGCCTCGGGCGGACCGGTGCGGACTTCATGGACGTGGCCAAGCCCGGCGCGATCAAGGAGCACTGCAACCCGAACGCCGTCGCCACGTTCCAGGAGTACCTCGACGACTACGCCTCGGAGGAGACGCGGCGCGAGGGAGAGACGTGCATCGCGCGCGCCCTCGCGGAGATGGAGGAGTCGCTCCGGGAGAAGACCGCGGAGATGCTCGACCAGGTCCGGAGCGGACGGCGTGACGTCTTCTGCTGAGACGTCCGCGGCGGCCGACCCGCGGCTCCGCGTCGAGAGCGACGCGCTCGGCGAGCTCGCGCTTCCCGCCGGCACCCTTTCGGGAATCCACACGGCGCGGGCGGTCGCGAGCTTCCCGCTCGCGGGACGGCCGGTCCACCCCGCACTCGCGAGGGCCTACGGCGACGTGAAGCTCGCGTGCCTCCTCGTCAACCGCGACCTCGGGTACCTCGCCGGCGCGAAGGCCGACGCCCTCGAGCGGGCCTGCCGGGAGATGGCCGCGGGGCTCCTGACGGAGCACCTCGTCGTCGACGCCCTCCAGGGGGGCGCCGGGACCTCGACGAACATGAACGTCAACGAGGTCCTCGCGAACCGCGCGCTCGTCCTGATGGGCGA
>CAZNSS010000474.1:0-3598 GCA_964575465.1 uncultured Holophagales bacterium
ACGTCGAGCCTGAACACGACGTTCGCCCTCTCGCTCTCCTGCCTCGTCTTCTTCAACGGGGCGGGCGTCCGGGCGCACGGGGCGATCGGCTACCTGAAGACGTTCGCCGGGCCGAGCATGGCGCTCGCGATCCTCGTCTTCCCGATCGAGATGATCGGGAACCTGGCCCGCGCGCTCTCCCTGGCGATGCGACTCTTCGGGAACATCTACGGCGAGCACACGGCGACGAACCAGTTCGTCCAGCTCGTGCCGCTGATCGTCCCGATGCCGATGAACGCGCTCGGGATCTTCACGTCGTTCCTGCAGGCCTACGTCTTCACCCTCCTGACCACCGTCTACATCGGGGGCGCGATCGCCCACGAGCATTGATCCTCAGCTCATCGAACTCGAAAGGAGCCCAAAGGAAATGATCAAGAAGCTTCTCCCCGCGGCCGCGGTCGTCGGCCTCGCCCTCCTGCTCCCGAACCTCGCCCTCGCGCAGGAGGCCGCCAAGGCCACGGGCGGCGGCGTGGGCTGGGGACACCTGTCGGCCGCGCTCGTCCTCGCCATCGGCGCCGCCGCCGGTGCGACCGCCCAGGGCCGCACGGCCGTCGCCGCCTGCGACGGCATGGCCCGCAACCCGGGCGCCGCGGGCCAGATCCGCGGTATCGCGTTCCTCGGCCTCGTCCTCATCGAGTCCCTCGTCATCTACACGCTCGTCATCGCCTTCCTCCTCCAGGGGAAGTGATCCGGCGGGCCCTCAGGGCCCTGCCGGAAAGGGGGGCCCCGGCGTCTCGCCGGGGCCTTGCCGTGTCCGAGCCCGTTCCCGCGCTCCCCGCACCCGGAGCAGGGAAGGCCGTGTCCCGCGCCTTTCTCTCGACGGGGAATCCGCGGAGAGCCGCCCGTCGTTGAGGAGGACGAGATGGCTCTCTTCCGCCTCCGCCGCGAGCCGCAGCCCCGGTCGTGGGCGTTCCGTTCGGGAGACCTCCCCTACGCCGACGCCCTCTTCGGAACGGCCCTGCGCCTGACGCGGAACCGGCAGGACGCCGAGGATCTCCTCCAGGAGACGTACCTTCGCGCCTTCTCGCACTACGACAGCTTCCAGGAGGGGACGAACCTCAAGGCCTGGCTCTTCCGGATCCTGAGGAACGGGTTCATCAACGGGTACCGGCAGAAGAAGGCGGGGCCCCGGGAGGTCGACCTCGAGCGGGGAGACACCTCCTTCGAGGAGGCGCTCGAGGAGGTGACCCCGGCGGCGCCGACGCCCGAGGACGAAATCGTGGCGAAGACCCTCGACGGCGACGTCTCCCGGGCGCTCGGGGCGCTCCCGGAAGACTTCCGAATCGTCGTCGAGCTCGTCGACCTGCAGGACTTCTCCTACCGGGAGGTCTCGGAGATTCTGGAGATTCCGCTCGGGACGGTGATGTCGCGGCTCTACCGGGGCCGACGGCTCCTGGAGGAGACGCTGCTCTCCTACGGCCGCCGCCGGGGCTACTTCGGCGCGGGCGAGACGCCGGGCCGCAGCCGGCTGGCGTCGCGGGCGAGCGGCAGTCGCGAGCCCGCGCCGGCGGAATACGGCCCCCGCCGCAGGCGTTAGCCCGTCCGGAGAGGCCCCTCGGGGCTGCCGAGATGGACTGCGAAGCCGCCACACCGCTCATCGAGGCGCTTTGCGACGACGAGCTCGACGTCGCGAGCGCGGCACGACTCGTCGCACACCTCGAGTCCTGCGAAGGGTGCGCGGCTCTCCGCCGCGACGTCGAGACTCGGAAATCGGCGCTCCGGGAAGCACGGCCGGTCGATCGGCTCCCCGACGAAATGCGCCTGCGCCTCCTCCGCGAGGTGGGACGCTCGGCCCCTCCCGGGTGGAAGGTCGCCCGGACCCTCCCGGCAGCCCTCGCGGTGGCCGTCCTCGTCGCGGGCGGGTTCGCGGTGGCGCTCGCTGCCAGGAGAGCCCCGCCGGGGCCGCCGGCGCTCGCCGACCTGCCCGTCGTCCGGGAGGTGACGGGGGAGGTCTTCTGCCTCCGCTGCGCTCTCGCCCGCCTCTTCCCCGACACGCCGGTCCTCGACGAGAAGCACCTCCCCGTCCTGCGCACGGACGAGGGAGAGGTCATCACGCTCCTCGACGGGGCGGTGACGGGGGTCGTCCTTTCGCGGAAGGGGTGCACCGGCCGGAGGGTGGCGCTGACGATCCGGCTCTTCCCTGAGCAGGAGCTCGCCGAGGTCCTCGCGGTCCGGGCGCTCGGTCCCTCCTCCGGTCCGCCGCCCGGCGACGTCGTCGCCGCCGCGGCGCGGGTTCGTTCCTCCGCGCGCTGATCGGGCTGTTCTAGACTGCCGCTCGTGACCGCGCGAGAGGAGCCCGACCGGCTCGTTCCGACCCTTTCGCTCGCAGCCGGCTTCGTCGCCTTCGCGGCGGGCGCGGCCGCGTCCCTCGTGGCCGCCTGGGCGGCCGCCGGATTCGGGAACCCTCTCGGAAAGGTCCTCGTCCTCGACCTCGGCCTGGCGGCGTCGGCCGTCGCAGGGCTGGTTGCGGGAGTGGTCGTCGCGGTCCTCTCCCAGCGTCCCGTGGCCCGCCTCGCGCGGACCCTCGAGGCCGCCCGGCAGATGGCGGAGGGAAACCTGGCGACGCGGGCCCCGGAGGGGACCGACCTCGCCGGGAACGTGGGCCGGCTCCTGAACGCCGTCGCAGGACGGGGCGCGCACCTCCTCTCGTCCGTGAGGCGCGAGCACGGGCAGCTGAACCGGCAGGTGTCGGTCCTCCGGGCCGCCTCGATCCGGAACCGCGAGAGGGCCGCCCAGGAGCGCGAGCGGATCGCGAGCGCGACGGCCTCCGTGGGAGGCCTCGACGGAACGATCCGCGCGATCGCCGAGAGCGTCGAAACGCTCGCCGCCGGCTCCGAGGAGACGGCCGCGGCCGTCGCGGAGGTCGACGGCTCCCTCACCCACCTTCTCGCCCGCTCCGAGGGGCTCCTCGCCGGGTCGACCGAGGGGGCCGCCGCCTCCTCCTCCCTCGCCGAGGGGGCCGCCGTCCTCGACGGGACGCTGAGCGAGCTCGCGAAGCGGGCCGAGGAGCTGGCGGAGGGCTCGAAGAGGACCGAGGAGGCGCTCGGGAGCGTCCTCGGCTCTGCCCGGGAGGCGGCGGAGCAGGCGGCGCAGGCGGCGACGGAAGCGCGGTTGGGGCGGGCCGTGGTCGAGGAGGCACGCGCCTCGGTGACCGCGATCCGAACGTCGAGCGGGACGGTTCGCGAGGTCGTGGGCCGGGTCGAGGCCCGGTCGCGGGAGGTGGGGCGGATCCTCGAGATGCTCGAGGAGATCGCCCGCCAGACGAACCTCCTCGCGCTGAACGCCTCGCTCCTGGCAACGCGCGCGGGAGAGCACGGCCGCGGCTTCTCGGTCGTCGCGAACGAGATCCGGCGACTCTCCGAGCGGACCTCCGAGGGAGCCCGGGGGATCGGCGGCCACCTCTCGGGGATGCGCGACGAGGTCGACGCGGCCCTCGCGGCCGCCGAGGAGGAAGGGCGCCTCGTGACGCGAGGCGTCGAAACGGCGACCCGGGCGGGCGAGGCGCTGGCCTCCATCGAAGCGGCGGCGGCGCGGGCCGAGGGGGCGGTCGCGGCGATAC
>CAZNSS010000475.1:0-3592 GCA_964575465.1 uncultured Holophagales bacterium
AGCTCTTCAAGCGCTCGGGGCACTACCAGAACTACCACGAGAACATGTTCTTCACGATGGCCGACGAGCGGGAGTACGGCGTCAAGCCGATGAACTGCCCGGGCCATTTCCTGATGTTCTCGCAGCAGGCCTTCTCCTACCGCGACCTCCCGGTCCGCTACGCCGACTTCGGCCGGCTCCACCGCTACGAGCGCTCGGGCGTGACCCAGGGCCTGACACGGGTGCGGACGTTCTGCCAGGACGACGCCCACATCTTCGTCACGCTCGACCAGATGGCGGCCGAGATGGACCGCTTCATCGACCTGATCGACGAGGTCTACGGCGCCTTCGGCTTCACCGACGTGAGGGTGGGCCTCGCGACGCGCCCCGAGAAGTTCATGGGGACGGTCGAGAACTGGGAGATCGCCGAGAAGGCGCTCGCCTCCGCGTTCGAGCGGCGCGGGCGTCCCTACGTCATCCACGAGGGCGACGGCGCCTTCTACGGCCCGAAGCTCGACTTCCAGGTGACCGACGCGATCGGCCGCGCGTGGCAGCTCGGCACGCTCCAGGTCGACTTCTCGAACCCCGAGCAGTTCGACCTCCACTACACGTCCGAGGACGGGTCGAAGAAGCGTCCGGTGGTCCTCCACCGCGCGGTGCTCGGCTCGCTCGAGCGCTTCTTCGGGATCCTCGTCGAGCACACGGGCGGCGACTTCCCGCTCTGGATCTCGCCGGAGCAGGCGCGCGTCATCCCGGTCTCCGACAAGCTCCTCGACTACTCCCGCGAGGTCGCCGCGCGGCTTCGCGCCGCGGGCCTTCGCGTGACCGTCGACGAGCGGAACGAGAAGCTCGGCGCCAAGATCCGCCACGGCGAGCTCGAGAAGGTTCCGGCGCTCCTCGTCGTCGGCGAGAAGGAGCGCGAGGCCGGCGCCGTGTCGGTCCGCAGGCGGCACGCCGGCGACCTCGGGTCGCGGCCGCTCGACGAGGTCGTCGCAGAGATGAAGCAGGCCGTCGCCGCGCGTGCGGCGACGTGGGGCGCCCCGGCGCCCGCCAGAACGTAAATCGTCGTCGTAACGAAGAGGAGGAAGCGCCATTTTCTTTCGAGGCGGTCCACGGATCCCCCCCCAGAAGAACTCCCCGATCAACGAGTACATCCTTCGTTTCCCCGAGGTGCGGCTGATCGCGGCCGACGGCGAGCAGCTCGGGGTCGTCACCCCGCAGGACGCGCTCGCGAAGGCGCGCGAGGCGGCGCTGGACGTCGTGATCATCGCGGAACAGGCCCAGCCTCCCGTCTGCAAGATCATGGACTTCGGCAAGTTCACCTTCGAGAAGAAGAAGAAGGAGCACGAGTCGAAGAAGAAGCAGAAGGTGACCCAGGTCAAGGAGGTCAAGTTCCGCCCGAACATCGACGACCACGACTACGACTTCAAGATGAAGAACATCATCCGGTTCCTCGAGGAGGGCGACAAGGTCAAGGCCACGATCCAGTTCCGTGGCCGCGAGATGTCCCGTCTCGACAACGGGCGGAAGGTCCTCCAGCGCCTCAGCGCGGACCTCGAGGGGAAGGCCCACGCGGAGGGGAACCCCGAGATGCTCGGAAACCGGATGCACCTGATTTTCGGTCCCCCGAAGAAGCACTGACCTGCCGCCGGGGGGATCCCGGAGCGGCCTCGCCCCGTGCGGGGGCGCCCCGCCCGCCGGCCTCGAATTCGTCACACGGAGCAAGGAGACCCGGCCCATGGCCACCCACAAGAGGAAGACCCACCGCGGAGCCGCCAAGCGCTTCACGATCACTGCGAACGGCAAGTTCAAGCGCGGCAACGCAATGAAGCGGCACATCCTGACGAAGAAGGCGTCCGGCCGGAAGCGTCAGCTCGCCAAGTCGAGTCTCGTCGCCAAGGCGGACGAGCACACCGTCCGGAAGATGCTTCCCTACGCGTAAGAAGGAAGAGGAGATAAGGCCATGCCTCGCGTCAAGCGCGGAACAAAGAGGAACGATCGCCGGAAGAGGATCCTGGCTCTGGCGAAGGGCTACTACGGAACGAAGCACAACTGCTTCCGCATCGCCGAGCTTCAGGTCGAGCGCTCGCTCGCCTACGCCACGCGCGACCGCAAGCAGAAGAAGCGCGAGTTCCGCGGGCTCTGGATCACCCGCATCAACGCCGCCGCCCGGATGAACGACATCAGCTACTCGCAGCTGGTGGCGGGGCTGAAGAAGGCCGGCTCGGACGTGAACCGCAAGGTCCTCGCCGAGATCGCCTTCCAGGACCCGAAGGGCTTCGCGGCGCTCGTCACCTCCGCCAAGAGCGCCCTCGCCGCCGCCTGAGGCGGGCGGGGGGAGGCGTGAGCGGGAACCGACCGGAAGGTAGTCCCACGGGCCCGGGGGGTCCGGGGGGCAGCGAGCGGCGCCCCCCGGAGAGCGCGCCCCCCGGGCAGGGCAGCGTCCCGGCCTCCGTCGAGGAGGCCCGCCGTCACTTCGCCGACGACCTGGCTTCGGCAGAGGCCGCCGCGTCCCCGCGCGGCGGCCTCATGCCGGCCGACGTCCACGAGCTGAAGGTCCGCTGGCTCGGCAAGAAGCAGGGCGCCGTCACGGCCCTCCTCGCGCGCCTCAAGGAGGTGCCGAAGGAGGAGAAGGCGGCGTTCGGGGCCGGCGTGAACGCGCTCAAGCAGGCGGTCGAGACTCGCCTCGACGCGCTCGAGGCGGAAGCGGCCGCGCGCGCGGCGGCCCTCTCCGAGGCGGCGAAGGCGGTCGACGTCACGCTCCCGCCGAGGGTCCCTCCCGTCGGGCGGCTCCACCCGTTGACGGTGGTCCGGCGCCGGATCGAGCACGCGTTCCGCGGCCTCGGGTACGAGGTCGCCGACGGGCCCGAGATCGAGACGGACTGGTACAACTTCGAGTCTCTGAACTTCCCGCCCGACCACCCGGCGCGGGACGCGGTCGACACGTTCTTCGTCGAGGGGGGCGGGACGGGACGCGACGCGCTCCTCCTCCGGACGCACACCTCCCCGGTCCAGATGAGGACGATGGAGGGGCGCAAGCCCCCGATCCGCGTCCTCTGCCCGGGGCGCGTCTACCGCAAGGACGACATCGACCCGCGGCACTCGCCCGTCTTCCACCAGATGGAGGGGCTCGTCGTCGACGAGGGGATCACCTTCGCCGACCTCCGCGGCACGCTGTCGGCCTTCGCGAAGAGCTTCTTCGGGGGGAAGGCCGAGGTCCGCCTCGCGCCGACGTTCTTCCCGTTCGTCGAGCCGGGCGTCGACTGCGCGGTGAGCTGCGTCTTCTGCGAGAAGGGGTGCCGGATCTGCTCGTACTCGGGCTGGATCGAGATCATGGGCGCCGGGATGGTCCACCCGAACGTCCTCGCGAACGGCGGCATCGACCCGGAGCGCTACACCGGGTTCGCCTTCGGCATGGGGATCGACCGGATCGCGATGCTCCTCCACGGCATCCCCGACCTGCGCCTCCTCTTCGAGAACGACGTCCGGTTCCTCGACCGGACGTGGGAATGACGCCATGAAGTTCCGCCTCGAATGGCTCGGGCAGTACCTGCCCGGGGAGCTCCCCGACCTCGCCACGCTCCGCCGCCGCCTCACCGACGTCGGCTTCATC
>CAZNSS010000476.1:0-3586 GCA_964575465.1 uncultured Holophagales bacterium
GGGCCCGCCGCTCTCGCTCCGGCTCCTCGGCCTCTACCCGAAGAAGGCCGGCTCCTCTGCCGTCGGCGTTGCCGCCCGGGCGCGGCTCCCGCGGACGCTCCGCGAGCCCCTGCTGGGGCGCTTCGCGGCGTCCTACCGCGTCGACCTCGCCGAAGCGGAAAAACCGCTCGCCGAGTACGTCTCCTTCCTCGACTTCTTCACCCGCCGGTTGAAGCCGGGCCTGCGCCCGCAGGACCCGCCCGTTCCCGGAGGCCTGAACTCCCCCGTCGACGGGGCGCTCATCGCCTCGGGGCGGATCGAGTCGGGAACGCTCATCCAGGCCAAGGGGCTCCCGTACCGCCTCGACGAGCTCCTCTCCTCCGACCCGCTCGCCGGTAGGTTCGAGGGAGGGGCCTTCGCGACGCTCTACCTCTCCCCGCGCGACTACCACCGGATCCACGTCCCCTGCACGGGCCGCGTCCTCGCCGTCGGGCGCGTCGAGGGAGAGCTCTGGCCGGTGAACGAGGCCTCCACGTCGTTCACTCCCGGTCTCTACGTCAGGAACCGGAGGGCGTACTGGGTCGCCGAGGGAGAGGGCGAGGACGAGGGGCTCGACGTGGCGGCCGTCCTCGTCGCCGCGACGCACGTCGGGGGGGTCGTCGTCGACCCGCGCTGGCTCGGCGGACGAAGCTTCGCGGCACGCGACCGGCTCGAGGTCCCCGGCCTCGCCTGCGCGCCGGGAGACGACCTCGGCACCTTCGAGCTCGGCTCGACCGTCGTCCTCGTCGTCGGCGGGAAGAAGGCGAAGGAGTTCGCCTGGAGCCGGCCGCACGGGCCGGTCCGCGTCGGCCAGCGGCTCGGCTCGACCCCCTGACCCGCCCGCCGCGCGAGCCCCGGTGCTATCCTCCCGCGCTGGATCTTTTCACGGACCTCGGGTCCCCCGACCTCCGGGGGGCGAAAGAGGGAAGCGGGTGTGATTCCCGCGCGGCCCCCGCCACTGTGACCGGGGACGCCAAGGACGAAAACCACTGGCGGCGAGCGATTCGCGAATGCGGGTTACGCCTCCGGGAAGGGGTCCTTGCGCGGACGATCCGGGAGCCAGGAGACCTGCCCAGGGTCCATCGCAACCCGCCGCGCCGTCTCCGGGGCTCGAGAGGACGCGGGAGACGCCTCCGCGCGCGCCTCCCGCCCCTTCTCGATGGGACGGCGGGGTGCAGCAGACCGGAGGTCTTAATGCGTCTCGTCCGTTCCCTCCTCCTCCCGCTCGTCCTCTGCCTGCCTGCCGCGGCCCAGTCGCCGCCGCCGCCGCAGGGCCCCGCACCCGTCGCGACCGAGGTCGTCGTCACCGCCGAGGCCGTGCCCGCGGACGCCTCGTCCCTCGGTGTCGCGGTGACGGTCGTCGACCGGGCCGCCATCGACCGCTCCCGTTCCGCGACGGTGGCCGACCTCCTCCGGGCCGTCCCCGGCGTCGACGTGGCGCGGAGCGGCGGACCCGGCGGCGTCACGTCCCTCTTCCTGCGCGGGACGAACTCGAACTCGACCCTCGTCCTCGTGGACGGCGTGAAGATGAACAGCCCCTACTTCGGCGGCGTCGACCTCTCCTCGCTCGGCACGGCGAACGTCGAACGGATCGAGATCGTCCGCGGGCCCTTCTCGGCGCTCTACGGCTCCGAGGCGATCGGGGGGGTCGTCCAGGTCTTCACCCGGCGCGCCGAAGCCGCCGGCCTCGAGGGGAACGCCCACTTCGGCCTCGGGAACGCCTCGTCGCGCGAAGGGGGCGTGAACGCCTCGTTCCGCGAGGGGATCGTCGGGGTCACCGCCGGCTTCCGCCGCGGAACGACGGCCGGAGACCTCCCGAACGAGACCTTCGAGGCGACCGACCTCTCCGCGGCGCTCGACGTCGAGGTCGCCCCCGGCGTGAAGACGGGCGTCGCCGTCCGCCGCGACACCTCGCGCACGGGCATTCCCTTCTCGGGCGCGACGGCGACGCCGAACCGCGTCACGACCGGCGACACGACGCTCGTCTCGGTCCCCGTCTCCCTCGTCCTCGGCGCGGGGACGACGCTCGAGGCCACCGGCACGTACGCGGCCGACTCGCCCACCTACGCCGACCCCGACGACCCCTGGGGCTTCACCTTCTCCGAGACGCGTGCCCGCCGCGCCGGCGGCCGGCTGGTCGCTTCCCACGTCGCGGGCGCGAACCGGGTCTCGGTCGGCGCCGACTACGAGCGGACGATGGTCGACAACGAGGACTCGTACGGCGTGCAGCTCGACGGCCTGGCGACGAGCACCTGGTCCGTCTTCGCCGAGGACCGCCTCTCGCTCGCGCAGGATCGTCTCGCGATCACCGCCGGCGTCCGCCGCGACGAGAACGACGCCTTCGGCGCCTCGACGAACCCCCGCCTCGCCCTCACCTGGACCGTCTCCTCCGCGCTCCGGCTCCGGGCGGCCGCCGGTTCGGCCTTCCGAGCCCCCTCCACGGGCGAGCTCTACTACCCCTTCTCGGGGAACCCGGAGCTGAAGCCCGAGGAGTCGGTCTCGTACGAGGCCGGGGGTGAGTGGGACTTCGCCCCGGGATTCGCCGTCGCGGCGAGCCTGTTCCGGAACGACGTGAACGACCTCATCCGCTACGACTTCGCCTCGCAGCGGAACGTCAACGTCGGCCGGGCCCGGATGACGGGCGTCGAGGCGTCGGTGAGGGGGGCGCTGGGCCGTTCGCTCCACCTGCGTGCCGGCTACACCTGGCTCGACACGGAGGACCTCGACACCGGCCTCCCGCTCCTCCGGCGCCCCGCGCACCGGGCCTCGGTCACGCTCGCGGGCGACCTCGGGCGCGGGGCGAGCGCCGAGCTGACGGGCCTCTGGGTGGGCGAGCGGGACGACGTCGACGCGACGACGTTCCTGCGCGTCACGAGCCCCTCCTACTTCCGCCTCGACCTCGCGGCGACGGGGCCGCGGCTCTTCGACCACGTCGCCCCCTTCGCCCGCGTCACGAACCTCCTCGACCGCGACTACTCGGAAGTGGCGGGCTACCCGTCCCCGGGCACCCGGTTCGTCGCGGGCCTCGACGTCGCGTTCTGAGAGAGCCTGCCTGAATTGGAACGCCCCGGGGGCCTCGGGGCTCCCGGCCCCCGGGGCTTCGATGTCCGCGTCCTACGCGCGCTTCAGGGCCCAGAGGCCGGCCCCGGCGAGGACGAGCCCCAGGGCCGCGAGGCCGAGCGCTCCGAGCGACGGGATGGTCGTGTCGATCCCGCGGCCGCGCAGGAGCAGCGGCGCGGACTGCTGCGGCGCGGTGCCGAAGGCGGCGAAGAAGAGGAGGTCCTCGGACTTGCTGCCGGCCGAGGTCGGTGCGAGCGCCGCCTGGAACGTGCAGGTCCCCCCGTTCGGGATCACCAGGGCGTTGCCGCACGTCCCGGGGCTGATCAGGTACGAGCTCGGGACGGGGCCCGTGTACCACGGGTTCCCGAGAGTCATGATCGACCCGCTGGCGTTCGTGATCGTGAAGGTGGCGGCGGATGACGTCGCCCCCACCGCGACCGCTCCGAAGTCCCAGCCGTTCGGCGAGAGCCACGAGACCGCCGCGGTCCCGTAGGCGGAGAACGCGAGC
>CAZNSS010000477.1:0-3571 GCA_964575465.1 uncultured Holophagales bacterium
CCCTGCGTCGTGTCCCAGACGGTGAGGCGGTTCCCGTCCCACTTCACGACGGAGCCGTGGACCTCCATCGGCGCGTGGATCTCGCAGGCGGTGGAGTACGTCCCCTCGACGACGGTGTCCGCCGCCGCGAAGCCGGCGTCCACGTCGCCGCGCCTGTACTCGGCCGGGTCGCCGTAGCGGTTCGTCCCCTCGTGGAGGAGGGGCGCGTCGGGCTTCAGCGCCTCGCGCGGGTCGAGGACGAAGGCGAGCGGCTCGTACTCGACCCGGATCGCCTTCAGGGCGTCGTACGCCTGCGCGCGGGTCTCCGCCGCGACGGCGGCGACCTCGTCCCCCTCGTACCGGGCCCTCTCGTCGAAGAGCGTCGAGTACCACTTGCCGCGCCCGCGGTACCAGGGCACGTTCGCGCCCGGGGACTTCCCCGTGATCACCGCGCGGACGCCCGGCATCTTCTCCGCCGCCGCCGTGTCGACCGACTTCACGACCGCGTGCGCGTGCGGGCAGCGGAGGATCGCCGCGTGGAGCATGTCGGGGAGCGCGACGTCGAGAGGGTAGACGGCCGAGCCGCTGACGCGCTCGTACGCGTCGACGCGCGGCAGGGGCTTGCCGACGACCTTCGTCGCCTCCCACGGCGGCATCTCGACCTTCGGCGCGGCGGTCTCGGGGACGGGGCCCTGGAGCCAGTAGAGAAGGTCCGTCACGGCGTCACCTATCCTTCCGGAGCCGGGCGGCCTTGCCGACCGCATTGAAGATGTGGGCGTAGGCGCCGCAGCGGCAGAGGTTCCCGCTCATGCCGTGCCGCACCTCGTCGAGCGTCGGGTCGGGGTTCGACCGGAGGAGCCCCTCCGCGGCCACGACCTGGCCGGGCGTGCAGTAGCCGCACTGGAAGGCGTCCTCCTCGACGAAGGCCTTCTGGACGGGACCGAGCTCCTCGCCGTTCATGAGTCCCTCGACCGTCGTCACCTGCCGTCCTTCCGCCTCCAGCGCGAGCGTGAGGCAGGAGTACCGCGGGACGCCGTCGACGAGGACCGTGCAGGCGCCGCACTCTCCCCGCTCGCACCCCGGCTTCGTCCCGGTGAGGCCGAGCTTCTCGCGGAGGACGACGAGCAGCGTGTCGCGCGGCTCGACGAGGACCTTGTGGGTCCGCCCGTTCACGACGAGCGTCAGTTTCGACGGCTCGGAGGAGGGGACCTCGGCCGGAGGAGCCGCCGCCTTCGCCGGCCCGCCGAGCGCCTCCTTCGCGACCGCGACGCCGACCGCCGCGGGGACCACGGAGCCGAGGAAGCCGCGGCGGCTGACTCCGCCGGGACCGGGTTCGGATTCGTACCGATCGTCGCTGCTGTCGGCCATGCGTCCTCCAGAGGCCGCGGCGCGGCGGGGCGCGTCTCCGGCCCGACCGGGCATGTTACGACGGAGGGAGGTGTCAGAATGCATTCCGGAAGATGCGACGTGCTCTCGTTCTTCTCGCCGTCCTCGCCCTGGCCCGGACCGGCGAGGCGCAGCAGCGTCCCGGGCCGACGCCTCTCCCGCAGGGCGTCGCGCACGGCGGTCTCGCCGCGCAGGCGGGGAGCATCCGGCTCGACCCGAAGGTCAAGGCCGAGATGCAGCAGGACGCGCCTCCGCGGCCCAGGGCGCCGTACCTGAAGAGCGGCAGGATGCGTCCGGTGCAGGCGCCCCGCGCGACGACGCCGCCCGGTCGGAAGCCGGCCCGCAAGCCTGCGCCGAGGCCGCCGGCCGCTCCCGTTCCGACGCCGCGATTCCCGTAGCCGTCAGCGAACCAGCTCGATGCTCAGGGCCCCGAAGGGGTCCGGCAGGCGGACGGTCACCCAGCCGTCCGAACGCGCGAAGGCGCGGGCCGACTCCGGGAGCGAGGCCGCCTTCACCTCCGCAAGGGGCTTCCCGTCGACCTTCACCTCGCGAAGAGGCCCCTCCCACCTCGCCTTCAGCTCCATCGCCCGCGCGGGCGGCCGGTAGCTCCCGTCGCTCCGCACCTCGACGAGGAGTCCGTTCGGAGAGGGGCGCGACGCGAAGGTCCGGCGGAGGAAGAGCCCCTCGCGGTAGGCGAAGCCGTCCCCCTCGTCCTCGTAGAGCTCGCCCGTCGAGGGCGCCGCCGAGGGCCAGTGCTGCACCGTGAGCGTCTTCCCGTGCCGTTCGCCGGTGCTCTGGATCACCGGCTGGCGGAAGAGGAACGCCCCCTCGCGGACGAAGACCGGGATGGAGTCGAGCGTGACGGGGACGGCCACGTGGCGCCCCCCTTCGTGGCGGCGGCCGTTCTCGAGCTCGAACCACGCTCCCTTCGGGAGGTATCCGCCGCGCCTCTCGGCGCCTTCTCTCAGGACGGGTGCCACGAGGAGGTCGCGCCCGAAGAGGAACTCGTCGTCCCGGCCCCAGGTCTGCGGGTCGTCGGGGAACTCGAGGAAGAGGGGGCGCATCGCCGGGATTCCGGTGCGGCTCGCCTCCTCCATCACCGTGTAGACGTGCGGCATGAGCTCGTAGCGGAGCTCGATGGCCCTGCGGTTCGCCAGCTCGTGCCGCGTCCCGTACGACCACGGGTCCTGCTCGGGGTTGCCCCAGGCGGTGTGCGTCCGGAAGAACGGGGAGAAGACGGCGCTCTGGAGCCAGCGGGTGTACAGGTCGGCCGTCGCGCCTCCCACGAAGCCCCCGACGTCGGTCCCGACGAAGGGGAAGCCGGACAGCGACAAGCCGAGGAGAAGAGGGACGGTGCCCCGCAGGTGAGCCCACGTCGAGACGTTGTCCCCCGGCCAGACGGCCGCCCACCGCTGCCCTCCCGCGAAGGTGGCGCGTGTCAGGACGAAGGGTCGCGCCGCGGGGCGGAGCGCGAGGAGCCCCTCGTGCGTCGCCCGCGACATCAGCATCCCGTAGAGGTTGTGCACCTCGCGGTGGTCCGTCGAGCGGCCGTCGGCGTCGTGGCGCACGTCGAGCGGGAAGGTCCCGGTCGCCGAGTCGAAGACGGCGGGCTCGTTCATGTCGTTCCAGATGCCGGCGACGCCCGCCTTCACGAGACCGTCGTGGAGGCTTCCCCACCAGCTCCGCGTGGCGCCACGCGCGAAGTCGGGGAAGACGCTCGGCACCGGCTCTCGCTCGCCCTGCGACGGCCAGACCGGCGCCTCGAAGAGGCTCCCGTCGGGCCCCTTCACGAAGTGGCCCCCGGCGAGCCCCTCGTCGTACGGTCTTGTCCCCGGTGCCTTCGCCGGGTGCGGGTCGACGATGACGACCGTCCGGAAGCCGTCTGCCGAGAGGTCGGAAAGGAGGCGGCCCGGATCGGGAAAGCGCTCCCGGTCCCACGTGAAGGGGCGATAGCCCTCCTGGTAGTGGATGTCGAGCCAGAGGACGTCGGCCGGGATCCTCCGCTCGCGGAAGTTCCGCGCGACGAAGCGGACGCGCGATTCGGGGGTGTAGCTGTAGCGGCACTGGTGGTAGCCGAGCGCCCAGAGCGGCGGCAGCGGCATCCGCCCCGTCAGCGCGGTGTACCGCTCGATCACGGTCTTCGGAGAAGGCCCGTCGATCAGGTAGTAGTCGAGCTCGCCACCGGTCGCCCCGAACGAGAGGAGGC
>CAZNSS010000478.1:0-3564 GCA_964575465.1 uncultured Holophagales bacterium
GACCTCGGTGTCGTAGGGCTGCTCGATCAGGCAGCCGCGCGAGGCCCAGTACTCGGATAGCTTCAGGATCAGCGTCTGGAAGTCCATGGTCGCTCCGGTCCGTGGCGCGCGAAATTGCGGCAGCGGCGAAGGTTAGCAGGGCCGGCGCCCGGCGTCACGATGGGTCGGAGAGGCTCTCGAGGAAGCGGTGGCTCTTCAGCTCGTGGCCGAGGAACCGGCGCCGCACCTCGCGGAGGAGGGCGTCGAGGGCGCGGAGCGAGGCCGGGTCGCCCGCTCCCCGCGCCGCGAGGTCGTCGAGGCGGGAACGGCGGACCTCCCCGAGGAGGCGGAGCGCTGCGAGGGAGACCGGCACCGCGCCCGGAGGGGCGCACTCGTTCCCGACGAGCCCCGGCAGCTCCGGGTCGAAGCGCGCCCCGCCCGCGGCGAGGTCCCTCCCGCAGGAGGCGCACTCCGTCCCGCCCGGGAGGAGGCCCGCGAGGCGGAGGAGCCACGCCTCGAAGTAGCGCGCGGCGAGGTCGGCGGGGGCGCCCTCCTCGAGCGCGTCGAGGACGTGCCGGGCGAGCCGGTAGGCCTCGGGCGCCGCCTCCGCCTCGGGGAGGAAGGTCGCGAGGCTCTCGGCAACGTAGGGGAGGAGCATCGCGGTCTCGACGCGCGACGCGAGGCCGAAGGCGCTCTTGACCATCTCCAGCCCGTCGGCCCGGGCCAGGTCCGCCCCCTCCTTCTGGAAGAGGGTGACCGAAACCTCGGTCAGGAGCTCGATGAGGGCCCCCCGCCGGAAACGCCTGCGGCCGCCCCGCAGCGCGGCCCTGACGACTCCACCGTCGCGCGTCAGGAGCGTCAGCGCGACGTCCTTCTCCGAAAGGACGTCGACCCGCAGAATGAAGGCCGTCGTGGAGACGAGCGCCACAGCCCCGCATTCTCGCTCCCGCCTGCCTCGGACGGTCCTCGCGCTCGGGGCCGTCTCGCTCCTGACGGACGCCTCGTCCGAGATGATCTTCCCGCTCCTGCCGGTCCTCCTCGCGACGCTCCCGGGAGCGCCCGCCGCCGCGCTCGGGCTCATCGAAGGGGTCGCGGAGGCAACGGCCGCCGCCGTGAAGGTCGTCTCCGGGCGGCTCTCCGACCGCGCCCCGCGCCGCAAGCCGCTCGTCGTCGCCGGGTACGGCCTGTCGACGGTCGTCCGTCCCCTCGTCTCGCTCGCGGCGGCGTGGCCGCACGTCCTCCTCGTCCGCTTCGTCGACCGGATCGGCAAGGGAGTCCGCTCGGCCCCGCGCGACGCCCTCATCGCCGAGGTGACGCCGCCGGAGCGGCGGGGGGCCGCCTACGGCCTCCACCGCGCCATGGACAACGCCGGGGCAGTCGCGGGGCCGCTCCTGGCGGCCGGGCTCCTCGGCCTCCTCGCGCTGCCCCTGCGGACCGTCCTCGCCCTCTCGGCCGTCCCGGGCGTCCTCGCCGTCCTCGTCCTCGTGCTCGTCGTGAAGGAAGGGTCCCGGCCCGCGCACCCGGAGGCGACCCGGAAGGAGGCCGGACCCGCGGCTCCCCTGCCTCCGGCATTCCGGCGCGTCGCCGTCGCGGTCACGCTCTTCACCCTCTCCGCCTCGTCCGACTCGTTTCTCCTCCTGAAGGCGCGCGAGGTCGGCTTCTCGGCTGTCGGCGCGCCGCTCGTCTGGGCCTTCTCGAACGCGATCCGGGCGACCCTCGGGACGTGGGGCGGCGGGCTCTCCGACCGCTACGGCCGCAAGCGCGTCCTCCTGGCGGCCTGGTCGCTCTACGCAGCCTGCTACACCCTCTTCGCCGCCGTCCGGACGCCTCTCGCCCTTCTCGCGGTCCTCGGCGTCTACTCGCTCCACGCGGCCCTCTCGGAGGGGGCAGAGCGGGCCCTCGTCGCCGACCTCGTACCGGCGGAGAGCCGCGGGCGCGCCTTCGGCTGGTTCCACGGCCTCGTCGGCTTCGCGGCGCTCCCGGCGAGCGCCGGGTTCGGGCTCCTCTGGACCCGCTGGGGCTCGGGAACGGCGTTCCTCGCCGGCGCCGCGGTCGCCGGCGCGGCAGCACTTTTTCTCGCGGTGGCGGTTCCCGGGCGCCCCGATCCGGCGGTCCGCTAAACTCCCCGCCATGTCCGGACCCGTCTGGAAGCTCCTCAGGACCCCCGGCACCTGCGACTCGTGCGGCGAGAGCGCCCCCGAGCTCCTCTCCGTCGGAACGGTCGTCGACTACGCCTTCCGCCCCGACTACCGCTTCTGCCGCTCCTGCTACGACCGCTACGGCGGCCGACACGACGACCTGAACCAGAAGGCCGTCGCCGAGCAGCAGCTGCCGCCGGTCATCTCGCGGCCCGATGCGCTGGAGGACGTCCCGGAGTGAACCCATCCGGGGCCGGCGCTCCGGCGGAAACGAAGGGAATGGACGAGACGCGCGGAGCCGAAGACCCGGAGAGGCTCCTGTTCCGCCTGACCGACCCGGCGCTCCGCCCCGTCGCCGAGAAAGTCCTCGCGCGCGAGCGGCTCTCGTTCGAGGACGGTCTCGTCCTCTTCCGGACGGCAGACCTCCTCGGCGTCGGGGCTCTCGCGAACCGCGAGCGGGAGCGGCGCCACGGAAACGTCGGCTACTACAACGTCAACCGCTACCTGAACCCGACGAATCTCTGCTGGGTCGACTGCGGCCTCTGCGCCTGGGCGCGGAAGCCGGGGGTCGCCGGCGGCTACACGATGGCGATCGAGGAAGCGGTCCGCGAGGCGGCGGCGGGATGGCACGACGGCATCACGGAGCTCCACGTCGTCGGAGGCCTCCACCCGTCTCTCCCCTACGACTACTACCCGGGCCTTCTCCGCCGGCTCCGCGCCCGCTTCCCGGGCGTCCACATCAAGGCGTGGACGATGGTCGAGCTGGAGTGGTTCGCCCGCGTCGGGAAGAAGGACCTCGTCGAGACGATCCTCGAGCTGAAGGAAGCCGGTATGGACTCCTGCCCCGGCGGCGGGGCGGAGATCTTCGCGAAGAGGGTCCGCGACGTCATCTGCACGAACAAGATCGACGGCGAGCGCTGGCTCGAGATCGCCCGCCTCTGCCACGTGAACGGCGTGAAGACGAACGTCACGATGCTCTACGGCTCCGTCGAGACCGACGAGGAGCGCGTCGACCACCTGGTTCGCATCCGGGAACTGCAGGACGACACGAACGGCTTCCTCGGCTTCATCCCGCTCGCGTTCCACCCCGACGGCACGCCCTTCGCGCACCTTCCCGCCACGAGCGGCCTCCTCGACCTGCGCGTCATCGCCGCCGCGCGGCTGATGCTCGACAACCTCGACCACGTCAAGGCGTACTGGGTCCAGATCGGGGAGAAGTTCGCGCCGGTCGCGCTCCACTTCGGCGCCGACGACCTCGTCGGCACCGTGACCGAGGAGACGATCACGCACGCGGCGGGGGCCACGACGGAAGCGGGGCTCTCGCGCCTCGACATGGAGCGCCTCATCCGTTCCGCCGGACGCGAGCCGTTCGAGCGCGACGCGTACTACGAGCGGGTCGTCCGCGACGAGCGGGGCCGCGTCGTCCGCGCGAACCGCCACGATTTCG
>CAZNSS010000479.1:0-3541 GCA_964575465.1 uncultured Holophagales bacterium
ACGCGCGGCGGGCGCAGCCCGTCGAGCACCCTCTCGCGCGCCCCGCGCAGCGGGTCCTCCCGCATGAACTCCGCGAGCCGGGGGAGGAACGAAGTGTGCCGCCGGGCGAGGAGCCGCTCGGCCGCGCGGGCGCGGGCCGTCGTCTCGCTCCCGAAGCTCCCGCTTCCGCGGTGCCAGACGTACGTCGCGTCGTCGAGGACGTGGCGCCAGCCGCGCGCGGCGAGCCGGAGGCAGAGGTCGACCTCCTCGCCGTAGCCGAGGCCGAAGGCCTCCTCGTCGAAGAGCCCGGCGTCCACGAGGGCCTCGCGCCGGAGGTAGAGGCAGAAGCCGACGCCGGTCGGGATCGTCGGCCGGAGGCGGGCCGACCTCTCGCTCACGAGCCGCGCGAAAGAGGCCACGTCGTGCCCCGCGGGGACCCGGTTCGCGGTGAACGGAAAGGGAAGGGAGCAGAGCGTGGCGTTGTTCGAGAACGGGGTCGCGCTCGCGACGCCCGGCGCGGAGCGGGCGGCCTCGCGGAGGGTCCCGAGCCACCCCTCCGCGACCTCAGTGTCGCTGTTGAGCAGGACGACGTCCCGCCCCGACGCCTTCATCCCCTCGTTCGCGCGCGCGACGTACCCGCGCCGGACGTCGCCCCCGAGCCGCAGCACGCCTCCCGGCGCGGCCGCCTCCAGCTCGTCGACGAGGCGCGCGGGTCCCTCGTGGAGGGGCCCGTCCGCCACGACGACCACCCGGTGCACGGCGAGGTCCGTGAAGGTCCGGACCGACGCGAGGCAGCGCTGGAGATCGGGGGACGCCCCGAAAACCGGGAGGACGACGTCGACGGAGCTCCCGTCAACCGCCATCGGGCCGCTCGAGCCGCGCGAGCTCGGCCTCGACCATCCGCCGGACGAGCTCGGGGAACCTCACGCGCGGCTCCCAGCCGAGCTCCCTCCGGGCCTTCCCGGCGTCGCCGCGCGTCTCGGTGATGTCGACGGGCCTCACGTACCGCGGGTCGAGGACGACGTGGTCGCGGTAGTCGAGCCCCACGGCCCGGAACGCGAGCTCGCAGAACTCCCCGACCGAGTGGGCCTCTCCCGTGGCGAGGACGTACTCGTCCGGCCGGGCGGCCCCGAGGAGGGCGCGCATGCCGTCGACGTAGTCGGGCGCCCAGCCCCAGTCGCGGCGCGGGGTGAGCGTCCCGAGGTGCACCTCGCTCTCGAGGCCGCGGGAGATGCGGGCCGCCGCCGTCGCGATCTTCCGCGTGACGTAGTTCTCGCCGCGCCTCGGGCTCTCGTGGTTGAAGAGGATCCCGGCGCAGGCGAAGAGCCCGTAGGCCTTCCGGTAGATCCGGACGAGGTTCAGCGCGTAGAGCTTCGCCGCGGCGTACGGGTTCACCGGGGCCGCCGGCGTCGTCTCGCTCTGCGGCGACTCGGCCGGCTCGCCGAAGATCTCGCTCGTCGCCGCGAGGAAGAACCGCGTCTCCGGCGCGTTCTGGCGCACGGCCTCGAGGAGCCGGAGCGTCCCGAGGCCGGTCGTGTCGGCCGTGTACTCGGGAAGGTCGAAGGAGATCTTCACGTGGCTCTGGCCGGCGAGGTGGTAGATCTCGGCGGGCATGACCTGCCGCACGAGCCACTGGAGGCTCGACGAGTCGGTCAGGTCCGCGTAGTGGAGGACGAGCCTCCCCTCGGCGCGCGCGGCGGCGCAGAGGGGGAGCGCGTCGAGGCGGCTCCGCTGCAGGTGGCTCGACTGCCGCACGAGGCCGTGGACCTCGTGCCCGTCGGCGAGGAGCGCCTCGGCGAGGTACGAGCCGTCCTGGCCCGTGATCCCGGTGATCAGCGTCCGGTTCACGCCGCTCCTCCTCCCGCCCGCCCCGACGGCGCCTCCGGAAGCGTGGCCGACGGGTCTCTCGACCAGTCCCGGTAGAGGCCGCAGACCTCGGCGGCCGGCCCGTCGCCGACGACCCGCCCGTCGCCGATCCAGACCGCGCGCTGGCAGGTGGCGACGACCTCCTCGAGGGAGTGCGAGACGAAGAGGAACGTCTTGCCGCGGTCGCGGAAGTGCTGCATCCGGTCGTGGCACCGGTTCCGGAACCGCTCGTCGCCGACCGAGAGCGCCTCGTCGACGAGGAGGATGTCGGGGTCGACGTCGGTCGCGATCGCGAACGCGAGGCGGGCGACCATGCCCGTCGAGTAGTTCCGGATCGGGGCGTCGAGGAACCCCTCCAGCTCCGCGAACGCCGCGATGGAGGGCATCCGCTCGTTCATCTCGTGACGCGACATCCCGAGGAGCGCGCCCTGGAGCGTCACGTTCTCGCGCCCCGTCAGCTCCCCGTGGAAGCCGAGGCCCAGCTCGAGGAGCGGTGCCACCCGGCCGCGGACGACGACGCGGCCGGAGGCGGGCCGCCTCACGCGCGCGATGAGCCGGAGGAGCGTGCTCTTGCCGGCCCCGTTCGGCCCGATGACCCCGACGCGCTCGCCCGGACGGATGACGAGGTCGACCTCCCGGAGGCCGACGAACTCGTCCCTCTCGAGCCGCCCCGCGAGCCGCCGGATCGCGTACTCCTTGAGAGAGGCGACCATCTCGCGGGGGACGGCGTAGCGCACCGTCACCCTCTCCAGGAGGATCGCCGCGGCGGCTGCGTCAGCTGCGGGAGGCATAGTCGTCGATCCGCGAGGAGTAGAACCACCAGCCCACCGCGAGGCTCGTTCCGGCGGCGATGCAGGAGAAGAGGAGCGTCTTCCACCCCGGGAGCCAGCCGTTATAGAGGGGCGCGCGGAAGACCTCCACGAGGTAGGTCATCGGGTTGAACCTGACGAGCGGCTGGAAGCGCTCGGGGACGATCTCGCGCGGGTAGAGGATCGGCGTCAGGAAGAACCAGGGCTGGAGGAGGACGAGGTAGGTCTCCCGCACGTCCGTGAACCGGCAGGCGAGCGTGAAGACGACGAGCCCGACGCCCGTCGTGAACGCCGCGCCCAGGAGGATCGCGACGGGGAGGAAGAGCCACGTCGCCCGGACCGGGTGCCCCGTCGCCAGCGCGATGGCGAGGAGCGGGACGAGGCTCACCGCGACGTTGACGAGCGCGACGCCGAGCGCCGACGCGACGAACGCGGACCGGGGGAGGTAGATCCGCCGGGAAAGCTCCAGGGCGTCGGTCGTCAGGTTCGCCGCGTGCGCCGTCGCCTGCGAGAAGAAGGTCCAGAAGAGGGTCCCCGCGAGGAAGTAGACCGGGTAGTTCGGGACCTGCGTGCGGAGGATCGCCGAGAAGGCGATCGTCAGCGCGGCCATCTGGAGGAGGGGCCCGAGGAGAGTCCACCCGACGCCCAGGACCGACCTCTTGTATCGGACCTTGATGTCGCGCGAGACCAGCTCGCGGACGAGGTGGCGGAAGCGCCAGAGCTCGCGGGCCTCCGCGAGCGCGCGTCCCGCCCTGTCGGACGAGTCGTAGTAGTCCCTCGAGGGCGCCATCGGCCGCGTGTCCAAGCGGACGATTCTAGCGTCCGGCCGCCGCGGCCACGGCACCCGGGCCGGCGCCTCGGACGTCCGAGAGAATGCCGGCGAGCGC
>CAZNSS010000480.1:0-3530 GCA_964575465.1 uncultured Holophagales bacterium
CGGACCTGGATCAGCGAGTACGGCTCGGCGGAGGACCCGAAGCAGTTCGAGGCGCTCCGCGCCTACTCGCCCTACCACGCCGTGAAGAAGGGGGTCGCCTACCCCGCGACGCTCCTCCTCTCGGCCGACAGCGACGATCGCGTCGACCCGATGCACGCCCGGAAGTTCGCGGCCGCGCTCCAGGCCGCGACGACGGGCGGACCCGTCCTCCTCCGTATCGAACGGAACGCCGGGCACGGTGGCGCCGACATGATGAAGGCCTCCGTCGAGTCCCGCGCCGACGAGTACGCATTCGTCCTCGCCCACACGAAAGGGAACTGAGCCATGAGGATGCTCCCCGCGCTGCTCTCCGTCGCCGTGGCGTCGGCGCTCCCCATCGCCGGCCAGGGAATGGCGCCCGCGAAGAGGGCCCCGGACGCGAAGCCGGCGGCCGCGAAGGCCGAGGGTGCGGCCCAGGAGGCCGCCGCGAAGAAGAAGGAGCCCTTCTCGGCCGAGACGTTCGCGGGGCTCGAGCTGCGCGAGATCGGGCCGGCCATCACGTCGGGGCGCATCGGCGACCTCGCCGTCGACCCGGTCCGCAGGGGGACCTACTACGTCGCCGTCGCCTCGGGTGGCGTCTGGAAGACGACGAACTGGGGGACGACGTTCTTCCCCGTCTTCGATTCGGAAGGCTCCTTCTCCATCGGCTGCGTCGCGCTCGACCCGACGAACCCGCTCGTCGTCTGGGTCGGGACGGGCGAGAACAACAGCCAGCGGAGCGTCGGCTACGGCGACGGCGTCTACCGCTCGCCGGACGGCGGGAAGACGTGGGAGAACGTCGGGCTCAGGGCCTCGGAGCACGTCGGGAAGATCCTCGTCCACCCGAAGGACGGGAAGACCGTCTACGTCGCGGCGCAGGGACCTCTCTGGGCCGACGGCGGCGATCGCGGCCTCTACAAGACGACGGACGGCGGGAAGACGTGGAAGGCCGTCCTCACGATCTCGGAGAGGACCGGCGTCAGCGACGTCTGGATGGACCCGCGCGACCCCGAGGTCCTCTACGCGGCGGCCTACCAGCGCCGGCGGCACGTCTTCACCCTCATCAACGGAGGCCCGGAGAGCGGGATCCACAAGTCGACCGACGGCGGCACGACCTGGACGAAGCTGACGAACGGACTCCCGAAGGGAGACGTCGGTCGGGTCGGCCTCGCGGTCCCGCCCGGCGCGCCCGACACGGTCTACGCCCTCGTCGAGGCGCGCGGGAAGGACGGCGGTTTCTACCGCTCGCTCGACGGAGGGTGGAGCTGGGAGAAGAGGGGCGAGTACGCGACCGGCTCGGCGCAGTACTACCAGGAGCTCTTCCCCGACCCGAAGAGCGCCGACCGCGTCTACGCGATGGACGTCTACATGCAGGTGACGGACGACGGCGGGAAGACGTGGCGGCGTGCCGGGGAGAAGGCGAAGCACGTCGACAACCACGCCCTCTGGATCGACCCCGAGAACCCCGACCACCTCCTGAACGGGAACGACGGCGGGATCTACGAGACGTGGGACCGCTGCGCGACGTGGCAGTTCCGGACGAATCTCCCCGTCACGCAGTTCTACCGGGTCGCCGTCGACGACGCGAGGCCCTTCTACAACGTCTACGGCGGCACGCAGGACAACTACACGCTCGGCGGCCCGTCGAGGACGGACAACGTCCACGGGATCCGGAACGAGGACTGGTTCGTGACGCAGGGGGGCGACGGCTTCTTCGCCGCCGTCGAGCCGGGGAACCCCGACATCGTCTACTCCGAGTCGCAGCACGGCGGGCTCGTGCGGTACGACCGGAAGACGGGCGAGCCGGTCGACATCCAGCCGCAGGCGGCGCCGGGCGAGGCGCCGCTCCGCTGGAACTGGGACTCGCCGATGATCGTCTCGCCCCACGCGCCGACGCGACTCTGGTTCGCGGCGCAGAAGGTCTTCCGGAGCGAGGACCGCGGGAACAGCTGGAAGGCGGTCAGCTCCGACCTTACGCGGCAGACCGACCGGAACCGGCTCCCCGTCATGGGGCGCGTCTGGAGCGTCGACGCGGTCGCCAAGAACGCCTCGACGTCGTTCTACGGGAACGTCGTCTCGCTCGCGGAAAGCCCGAAGAAGGAAGGTCTCGTCTACGCCGGTACGGACGACGGGCTCGTCCAGGTGACCGAGGACGGCGGAGGGATCTGGCGCGAGGTGGGCGCCTTCCCGGGCGTCCCCGAGTCGACCTACGTCGCCGACCTCGCGCCGTCCCCCCACCAGGCCGATGTCGTCTACGCGGCGTTCGACAACCACAAGCGGGGCGACTTCAGGCCGTACCTCCTGAAGAGCGCCGACCGCGGGAAAAGCTGGACCTCGATCGCCGGGGACCTCCCCGCGCGCGGCACCGTCTACACCGTCGCGGAGGACCCCGGGAAGCCCGGCCTCCTCGTCTGCGGCACCGAGTTCGGCCTCTTCTTCACGATCGACGGCGGGAAGAAGTGGGTGCGGCTCAGGGGCGGGATGCCGACGATCAACGTCCGCGACCTCGCCTTCCAGACCCGCGAGAACGACCTCGTCGTCGCGACGTTCGGCCGCGGCTTCCGGGTCCTCGACGACGTCACCCCGCTCCGCCTCGCGACGCCCGAGACGCTCGCGAGGGAGGCGGTCCTCTTCCCGGTCCGCGACGCGTGGGCCTACGTGCCGAAGGTCCCCTACGGCCTCCGCGGGAAGGCTTTCCTCGGCGAGTCGTTCTACGCCGCCGCGAACCCGCCCTTCGGCGCGCTCTTCACGGTCTACCTGAAGGACGACCTGAAGAGCCGGAAGAAGGCCCGCCAGGAGGCGGAGAAGGAGAAGGCGAAGAGAGGGGAGGACGTCTTCTACCCGGCGTGGGAGGAGCTCCGCGCCGAGGACCTCGAGGACGAACCGGCCCTCCTGCTGACGGTCTCCGACGACGCCGGGAACGTCGTGCGGCGGCTGACGGCCCCCGCGAAGGCGGGCTTCGCCCGCGTCGCATGGGACCTCCGCTACCCCGCGTCGAACCCGGTCCAGCTGAAGGAGGAGGAAGAGAGCCCGTGGAGCCCCGGCCCGCGCGGCCCGATGGTCGCCCCCGGGACCTACCGCGTCTCGCTCGCGAAGAAGGTCGACGGCGCCGTCGCCCCGCTCGGCGAGCCGCAGGCCTTCGCGGTCGTTCCGCTCGGCGCCTCGTCCCTCGGCCCGGTCGACCGCGCCGCCGTCCTCGCCTTCTCGAGGAAGACGGCCCGCGTCCAGCGCGCCGCCCTCGGCGCCGTCGAGGCGGCCAAGGAGGCGAAGCGGCGTGTCGACCACCTCGAGAAGGCGTTCCTCGACACGCCCGCCGCCGAGCCGGCTCTCCTCGCCGAGGCGCGGAGGATCGAGCTGGCCCTCGCCGACCTCGACGTCGCGCTGAACGGCGACCCGACCCTCGCGAAGCGGAACGAGCCGGCCCTGCCGGGCCTCGTCGACCGGGTCCAGAACGTCGTCTACGGGCACTGGTCGACGACGACCGCGCCGACCGCGACGCAGGAGCGCGAGGT
>CAZNSS010000481.1:0-3529 GCA_964575465.1 uncultured Holophagales bacterium
GGGCGCGCCGGCCGGGCGGCGCACGAGCGCCTCGAGGTCGGGGAGCGCCCGGCGGACCGCCTCCTCGAGCGCGAGCGGGTCGAGGCAGAGGTCGGGAGAGATGGCCGGGTTGCTCCGGATCCGGAGCCCCGCGGCGAGGAGGAACCGGTTGATCGCCCGTGTGTCTTTCATCGTTCTCTCGTCGGCACCGTCGCGCCGTGCGGTCAGATGCTCGTGGCGTGGAACCCGCCGTCGACCACGAGCTCGGTCCCCGTGATGAACGACCCGGCCCGGTCGGAAGCGAGGAGAAGCGTCGCCCCGACGAGCTCGCGCGCCTCGCCGAAGCGCCCCATCGGCGTGTGGGCGAGGATCGAACCGACCCGGTCGGGCGTCAGGACCTTCCGGTTCTGCTCGGCGGGGAAGAAGCCCGGGACGAGGACGTTCACCCGGATGCCGAGCGGCGCCCACTCGCGCGCGAGGTTCTTCGAGACGTTGTGGACGGCCGCCTTGCTGGCGGAGTAGGTGAAGACGCGGGAGAGCGGCGTCAGGCCCGACATCGAGCCGACGTTGAGGATGCTCGCGCCGGTCCCGTCCCGGCGGGAACGCTCGACGAACCACTTCCCGAAGACCTGGCAGGCGAGGAAGACGGACTTCGTGTTGACGGCGAAGATCCGGTCGATCTCCTCCTCGGGGATCTCGAGGAACGGGCGGGCCGAGTTGATCCCGGCCCCGTTCACGAGGACGTCGACGCGGCCGGAGCGCGCGAGGACCTGGTCGAGGAGCGCCTCGAGGCCGGGTTTCGACGTGACGTCGCACGGGGCGAACCAGCCGCGCCCGCCCATCCCGGCGATGCGCTCGAGGCGGCGACCGGCCTTCTCCACGTCCCGCCCGACGAGGACGGTCTCGGCGCCCGCGGAGGCGAGCCCTTCCGCCATGGCCCCGCAGAGCTCGCCCGTCCCGCCGATGACGACCGCGACCTTTCCGGAGAGCCCGAACGGATCGTCCATCGATGCCCCTTTCCTGTCCCCTCGCCGGCGGACGGAGACGCCGGGGGAGGACCGCAGGGAAGTCTAAGTGGTAAAGCCAATTTTTGCACGCGGAAACTATGTGAGCTGACCGGATCGGGCGACCAGGCTGATTTATAGAGATCGACGGGCTCGTTCTTCTCGTGCGCTTGACAAGTGGTAAGTCCATTGGCATCGTCGGGACCACACGGGAGGCGCCCCCGGGGAGCCGGACGGCGGCCCCGGGAGCAGGGAGCGAGGGATGCGGATCGGGCACGGACGGGAAGGGCGGCCCCTCGAAGCCGGAGAAGTCGCGGAAATCGTCGCGCAGGCCGTCGCCGCGCTCGACCGGAGGTGGCGCCGGATCCTCGTCCTCACCCCCGACGGGACCCGGACGATGCCGCTCCCGCTCCTCGTCGACCTCCTCGAGGAGGAGCTCGGGCCCGTCACCGACGCCCTCGACTACCTCGTCGCCCTCGGGACGCACCGCCCGATGACGGACGAGCAGCTGTCGGCCCTCTTCGGCCGGAAGGTGCGGAACGGCCGCGCCGGCCGGAGCCAGGTCTTCAACCACAGCTCGGCGCCCGACGCCCTGACGAAGGTCGGCACGATCCCGGCCTCCGAGGTGGCGGCGATCACGCGCGGCCTCCTCGACGAGGACGTCCCGGTCCGGGTGAACCGCCTCGTCCTCGAGTACGACGCGATCCTCGTCCTCGGCCCCGTCTTCCCGCACGAGGTCGTCGGCTTCTCTGGGGGGAACAAGTACTTCTTCCCCGGAATCGCGGGGCCGGAGGTCATCAACCTGACGCACTGGCTCGGCGCGCTCCTGTCGAGCTACGAGATCATCGGCTCGGGCTACACGCCGGTGCGGGCGCTCATCGACCACGCGGCGGCCCTCATCGACCGGCCGAAGGCGTGCCTCGCGGCGGTCGTGACCGAGGCGGGCCTGCAGGGACTCTTCTTCGGCGACCCGCACGAGGCGTGGCTCGGCGCGTCCGAGCTCTCCTCGCGGGTCCACGTCACCTGGGTCGACGAGCCGTACCGGAAGGTCGTCTCCGTGATGCCGCCGATGTACGAGGACCTCTGGACGGCGGCCAAGGGGATGTACAAGGTGGAGCCCGCCGTCGCGGACGGCGGCGAGGTCGTCCTCTGCGCCCCGGGCCTCTCCGAGGTGAGCTACACGCACGGCCCGGCGATCGAGGAGATCGGCTACCACTGTCGCGACTACTTCCTCGCGCAGTGGGAGCGCTTCCGGCACGTCCCCGGAGGGGTCCTCGCGCACTCGACCCACCTGAAGGGCCTCGGGACCTACGACGCCGCGACCGGGGTCGAGACACCGCGCATCACCGTGACGCTCGCGACGGCGATCCCGCCCGAGCGCTGCCGCCGCCTGAACCTCGGCTGGGTCGATCCGGCAACGATCGACCTCGAGTCCCTGAAAGGGCGAGAGGCGGAGGGAATCCTCGTCGTCCCGCGGGCGGGGGAGAGGCTCTATCGTGTGACGCGGCCCGGCGGCGCGACCCGTGCCGTCGCGTCCGGGACGAACGGAGAGCCCGCCCCAGGAGGAGCCCGATGAACACGCCGCTCTCGATCCGCCCCGACGGCGCCCTCGACTTCGTCTCGCTCGGTGCCCTCGTGCACAGGCTCGACCCCGGGCTCGTCCCGTTCCGCAAGGCGACGGCGTGCACGATCCACGTCAGCGGCGGCGAGTTCAACTGCGCCGCGAACCTCTCCGACGCATTCCGGATGAGGACCGCCGTCGTCTCGGCGATGGTCGACTCGCCGATCGGCGCGCTCATCGAGGAGCGGGTCCGCGCGATGGGCGTCACCGGCATCTGGAGGCGCTTCGCGCACGACGGCGTCACCGGGCCGAACATGGCCGCCGTCTACAGCGACCGGGGCTTCGGCGTGAGGCCCCCCGTCGTCTTCTACAACCGCGCGAACGAGGCGGCCGCCCTGCTCGCACCGGGCGACGTCGACTGGAAAGGGCTCTTCGCCCGGGGCGTCCGCTGGTTCCACAGCGGAGGCATCTTCGCGGCGCTTTCCCCGACGACCTCGGAGCTCATCGTCGAGGGAATGCGCGAGGCCCGGGCCGCAGGGGCCGTCACGTCGTTCGACCTGAACTTCCGCGAGAAGCTCTGGAATGTCTCCGGCGGCGTCGAGAGGGCCGCGGACGTCCTCCGGAGGATCGTCGAGAACGTCGACGTCCTCGTCGGCAACGAGGAGGACCTCCAGAAGGGGCTCGGCGTCGCGGGGCCCGAGGTGGCCGCGGCTTCGAAGCTCGACCCGGCGGCGTTCGTCGGGATGATGGAGTCCGTGACGGCGAAGTTCCCCGGCGTGAAGGCGGTCGCGACGACGCTCCGAGAGGTCCGCTCGACGAACCGCCACGCCTGGAGCGCCGTCGCCTGGGTGGCCGGGAAGACGGTCACGGCGCCGACGGCCGAGCTCGACGTCCTCGACCGCGTGGGCGGCGGCGACGGCTTCGCCTCGGGCTTCTTCTACGGCCTCCTCGCGGGCGAGAGCCCGGAGGAGGCGGTGCGGCTCGG
>CAZNSS010000482.1:0-3528 GCA_964575465.1 uncultured Holophagales bacterium
TCCTGGAGCCGGATCGGCAGCTGGGCGCGGTCGACCCGCTCCTTGTTGAGGTAGACCTCGCCGTTCGTCGTCAGGGAGACGATGATCTGGTCGCCCGAGGGGGGCGGCACGACGCCCGCGGGCGTCGGCGGCGGGACGTTGACGTCGTAGCCCATCTGGAGCATGGGCTGAAGGATCATGAAGATGATGAGGAGGACCAGCATGACGTCCACGAGGGGCGTGACGTTGATCTCCGACTTGGGCCCGCCCGAGTTTCCACCGATGTCCATGCCCATGGCGTGCCCTCCTACTTCTCGGCCTTGCGTTCGGTGATGAGGCCGATCTTCTCGAAGCCGCCGTCCTTGATCATCCGCATGACCTTCCGCACGTCACCGTAGGTGAGCTGCTTGTCGGCCTTGATCAGGATGTCCTTGCTGGACGCGCGCTCACCGTACTCGCGCATCTTCGCGGCGAACTCCTGGTCGGGATACCACTTGGCGTCGATGAAGATCATCTTGTCCGACTGGACGCTGATGAGCAGCTCCTTCTCCGAGTCGGGCTTCTTGTCCGGGTGGTCGGTCTGCGGCAGGAGGACGGGCTTCCCCTTCTGCAGCATGGGCGTGATGACCATGAAGATGATGAGCAGGACGAGCATGACGTCGACGAGAGGAGTGACGTTGATCTCACTCTTCGTCGCGTGCCGGCCTCCGAAGTCTTCCATTCCCATGTCGTGATCCTCCGTTCAGTTCCGAGGGGAGCGTGCCGGGAAGAGCCCGGCCAGCTCTCCTCAGGCCGCCCGGGAGCCCATGCGCTTGATGAAGTAGTCGAGGAGCTCCGAGGAGGAGTTCGACATCTCGACGTTGAAACGCTCGATCTTGTTGAGGAAGTAGTTGTAGAGCCAGACGGCCGGGATGGCGACGAAGAGGCCGAGGGCGGTGCCGATGAGGGCTTCCGCGATACCCGCGGAGACGGCGCCGAGGCCGCCGGTGCCGGAGGTCGCCATGCCCTGGAACGAACGGATGATGCCGATGACCGTCGCGAGGAGGCCGATGAACGGCGCCGTCGTGGCGATCGTGGCGAGGCCGCCGAGGCCCTTGCGCATGTCGGCGCCGGTCATCATGGCCGCGCGGCCGATCGCGCGCTCGGCCGCCGCGACGACGTCGTGCCCGGCGACGTTGGCGCCGTGGGCCTCGTACGCGAACTCCATGAGGCCGGGGGAGACGACCTTGGCGACGTGGCTCGCCTTGTACTTCTTGGCGAGGTCGATCGCTTCCTTCAGCTTCTCCTGCTTGAGGAGAGGCCCGATCTCGAGGGCGAACTTCACGGACTGCTTCTTGGCGTTCCGGAACGTCCACCAGCGCTCGAGCGAGACGCCGAGCGAATAGACCGACAGGAAGATGAGAAGGGCCATGATCCCCTTGACGAGGGGAGACATCTGAGCCCAAATGTGGGTGAGATCCATTTCCATGGTGCGAGATCCTCCTTGTTGAGATTCAGCGTCGCTTGAGATCGCGTTCGCGGTTCGTTACTGGAGCCTGAAGGTCACGGTGACGGTCAGGTAGACCGGCACGGTGCGTCCGTTGAAGGTCGCGGGCTTGTACTTCCACTGCTGGACCGCGCGCATCGCCGCGTTGTCGAGCAGGGGGTTGATGCCCCTGAGAACGCGGACCGACTCCACGTTCCCGTCCTTCGTGATGATCGCCTCGAGGATGACGATGCCCTGGAGGCGGGCCTTTCGGGCCGCCTCGGGGTACACCGGCTGGACGCGCGAGATCTCGACGGGTTCCTTGACGTCGCCGCCGACCCGGAGGGGCGCCTCGGCCTCGGCCGAGCCGCCCAGGACGCCGCCCTTCACTCCGCCGAGGACGCCGCCCATGACGCCGCCTTCGACGCCGCCCTCGACGCCGCCCTCGACGCCGCCCTCGGTGCCGGTGTCCGCGGACGCGTGCTCGGGGGCGACCGGGAGGACGTCGGGGATCATGACGGGCGCCGAGTTCGACGACGGCTTGACGGCCTCCACCTTGGGCGCGGCCTTCGGCGCCGCCTTCGGCGGCGGCGGCGGCGGCGGCGGCGGGGGAGCCGCCTCGGAGTAGAAGGTGACCGGGATCGGGGGCTCGGGGATGTCCTCGATGTACCACATCGAGGCGGCCAGGACGGACCCGCCGACGACGAAGTGGAGGAAGACGGACATCGGAACCGACAGCCAGCGGTTGCCCTGCGCCTGCTGCTTCTTGGACTCGATGAGAGCGGTTTCGAACATGTTATCGGTCCTCTCGCTCAGGCCCCGTCACATCGCCTCGAGCGGGTTCTTCTTGGCCGCTTCCTCGCGTTCCTTCTGCTTGACGCGGTCGCGTGCGGCGAGGGCCTTCGTCTGCCATTCGGCGGCCTTGTCGAGGAGCTCCTGCTTCTTCGCGGGGTCGTTCTCGAGCTTGGCGTACTCCCGGTACAGGAGGTTCACGTAGAGCATCGCCTCGAAGTAGTCGGCGCGCAGCGTGTTGGCCTTCTCGAGCGCCGCCATGCCGCGGTCGACGAGCGCCTTCCGGGCCTCGCCGTCCATCTGGTCCGGCGGGGTGTTGTAGGCCTTGTCCCAGCAGGTGACGCCGATCGTGTAGAAGACCTCGGCGTTCGTCGGGTCGAGCTTCGACAGGTTGTCCTGCCACTCCATCGACTGCTCGAAGTCGCCCTTCTTGGCGTAGAGCATGGCGATGGTCTGGACGGCCTGCCTGTTCGTGGGCTGTGCCTTGATGAGGTCCTTGAAGTACTGGATGGCGTCGTCGTACCGCCGGGAGTTCATGTAGGTCGTCACGAGGAACTTGGCGGCGCCCTCGTCCTGCGGCTTGACGGCGAGGTACTCCTTGAAGTTCTTGATCGCCGTCTCGAGGGCCTGGAGGTCCTTCGGGTGCTGGGACCCCGGGCTGTAGACGGCCATGTTGGCCATCGCGACGAACTTCTTGATCCGGACCTCGGTCGGATCGAGCTTCATCGCCGCCTCATACTGCTTCAGGGCGTCCTCGTACAGCTGTTCCTTGAAGTAGGTGTTCCCCTTCCGGATCATCTGCTTCGCCTTGAACTGGTCGACGACCCTCTGACATCCCGTCAGCGTCGTCCCCAGCAGGACGAGCCCGCCGACCGCCATCACGAGGCGAAGTCGGCTCCGGAGGCTCGTCCGGGCGTCTCTCCCCGTCCTGATTCCGGTCATCGGCCCTCTCTCCTTTCGCGCACCCACGGTGCCCGCGGTCCTGAGACCCGGGAGACCACCGTCCCGTTCCCGGTCAGACATGATTTTCGCTGCTCCCCGTCGCCCTCGTTCCGCGTTGAGTGCCCGGTCGGCGTTCCGAGAAGGTGTCGAGTGGAGGAGCGAGCTGAGCCGTCACCGCGCGTCCCCTTCGAGGGACAGCGGAGCCCGACGGGCGCCTTCGACGTGAGTGAGGATCGACCGGCCGGAATCCGCGTCCGAGCGCGCTCCGCCGGTCTCTGCCTCCGCGTCCGTTCCAAGCTGCGGCTTATTCAGCCCCGACCTCCGGATCTTCCCTCGACCTCTCGGAACGT
>CAZNSS010000483.1:0-3528 GCA_964575465.1 uncultured Holophagales bacterium
CGGGGCCGAGGACGACGAGCTCGTCGGCCAGGCGCGCGTGGCGCGCGCCGACGTCGGCATCCGACGCGACGGCGACCGTCGCGAGGCCCGCCGTCCGGCAGGCCGTCAGGACGCGGACCGCGATCTCGCCCCGGTTCGCGACGAGGACCTTCCGGAACGGGCGCGCGTTCACGAAGGGCTCCCCCCGACCCACGACGGGCTCCGGCGCTCGAGAAAGGCCTTCATCCCCTCCTGCCCCTCGGGCGAGGCGCGGCGGACCGCGATGACCCCGGCCGCCTCTCCGAGCGCCTCGTCGAGCGGCAGGCGACGCATGCGGCAGGCGAGCTGCTTCGAGACGGCGAGCGCCTCCGGCCCTCCGAGGAGGAGCGCGTCGACGGTCCGCTCGACCTCGGCGTCGAGCTCCGCCTCGGGGACGACGACGTGGACGAGCCCGGCGCGCAGGGCCTCCGGCGCGGAGAAGCGCTCGCCCGTCAGGAACCAGCGCCGCGCGTGCGACTCGCCGATCTTCCTCACGACGAAAGGCGAGATGACCGCCGGGACGATCCCGAGGCGCACCTCGGTCGTCCCGAAGAGCGTCCCCTCCGCCGCGACGGCGACGTCGCAGACGGCGACGAGCCCGGCGCCGCCACCGAGGGCGGCTCCCTGGATCCGTCCGACGACCGGCTTCGGGCAGGCGTCGATCGTGCGGAACATCGCGGCGAGCGCCGCGGCGTCGCGCCGGTTCTCCTCCTCCCCGTACGAGACCATCCGCTTCATCCAGGAGAGGTCGGCGCCGGCGCAGAACGCCCTGCCCGCGCCCGCGAGGACGACCACGCGGACCGACAGGTCGGCCGAGAGCTCCCCGAACGCCTCCGTGAGACGCGCGATCAGGACGTCGTCGAAGGCGTTCCTCACCTCGGGCCGACCCAGAACGACTCGAACGACGCCGGGCCGCGGGCGCTCCAGCTGGAGAGGTGCCGTCACTTCAGCACCTCGATCGTCCCGCTCCCGCCGAGAGGGAACCTCACGTCGCCCGTACCGAGCTTCAGGACGATCTCCCCCTTCAGCTCCCCCGAGAGCGTCCCGCCCGCCGCGACGGCCTTCCCCGCGGCCGCGATCGCCGCGGCGTTGCCGACCGCGAGAGGGAGGGCGATCTCGTTCTCGCGGCCCGGTCGGACGAGGATCCCCTGTCGGCTGCCGTTCGCCACCGTTCGGCCTCCGGAGGAGAGCTCGTACCTCACGCCGCGGAGCGCGAGGGCGAACCGGAACGGGTTGAAGACGGCGAGGCGGGCCTCTCCGCTCGACTCGGCGAGCCCGACTCCCGAGAGCCTGGCCCCGGCGAACCGGACGAAGGCGTTCCCGAGCTCCCGTTTCGCCACGAGGTCGGCGGTCCCGGGCCGGAGCTTTCCGGCCGCGTCGACCGTCGCGGCGGTCCCCGCCTCCCCCGACAGCGTCCCCTTCAACGTGACGGGGATCGACGCGGGACTTCCCTTCTCGAGGAGCGCCTGGGGCAGCGCGGCGAGGTCGAGGTCGACGAGGAAGACCGCGTCCCACGCCGGCCCCGAGGGCTGGACGAGGACGCTCACCGGCGACTTCAGCGGCACGGGCACGCCCCAGGCCGTCGCCTCGCCGCGAAACGCCTGCTTCGCGCCCCGTGCCGCGGCGGGGAGCGTCGTCCGGACGAAGAGGAAGGCCTTGTCGCGCGTCGTCGAGGTGACCTCGACGGCGCGGACCGTCCCCGTCTTCGGCGCCGCAGAGGCGGCGAAGAGCGGGAGGAGGAGGACGAGGACGAGCGGTCTCACGTCGCGCCTCACATCCGGAAGACGCCGAACGGCGTCGCGGGGACGGGCGCGTTGTGGCACGCCGACAGGGCGAGCGAGAGGACGGTCCGCGTCTCGGCCGGGTCGAGGACGCCGTCGTCCCAGAGGCGCGCGGTGGCGTAGTACGGGCTCCCCTCGGCCTCGTATTTCTCGAGCGTCGGCCTCTTGAACGCGGCTTCCTCGTCGGGAGACATCGGGGGCTGCCCCTGCCTCTCCCGCTGTTCGTTCTTCACGGTCGCGAGGACCCCCGCCGCCTGCTCTCCTCCCATGACGCTGATGCGCGAGTTCGGCCAGCTGAAGAGGAAGCGGGGCTGGTAGGCCCGGCCGCACATGCCGTAGTTTCCCGCGCCGAAGGAGCCTCCGACGAGGAGCGTGAGCTTCGGGACGGCGGCGTTCGCGACGGCATGGACCATCTTCGCGCCGTCCTTCGCGATGCCGCCGTGCTCGTACGCCTTCCCCACCATGAAGCCGGTGATGTTCTGGACGAAGAGGAGCGGAACGCGCCGCTGGCACGCCATCTCGATGAAGTGCGTCCCCTTGAGCGCCGACTCCGAGAAGAGGATGCCGTTGTTCGCGAGGATCCCGACCGGGAGGCCCGCGATCCGCCCGAAGCCGCAGACGAGGGTCGCGCCGTAGCGCGGCTTGAACTCGTGGAGGCGCGAGCCGTCGAGGAGGCGCGCGAGGACCTCGCGGATCTCGAGCGGCCTCTTCAGGTCGCGTGGAAGGACGCCGTAGAGCTCCCCGGCCGGGTAGAGAGGCTCCTCGGAGGGCGCGAGGTCGCCCGAGAACGACTTCGACGTGTTGAGCCGCGCGACGATCTCGCGGACCATCTCGAGCGCCTCGGCGTCCGAGCCGGCGAGGTAGTCCGCGACGCCCGAGATCCGCGTGTGGACGTCGCCGCCGCCGAGCTCCTCGGCCGTGACGCTCTCGCCGGTCGCGGCCTTCACGAGCGGCGGGCCGGCGAGGAAGATGGTCCCCTGCCCCTTCACGATGACGACCTCGTCGGACATCGCCGGGACGTAGGCTCCACCCGCCGTGCAGGAGCCGAGGACGGCCGAGACCTGCGGGATCCCCGCGGCCGACATCGTCGCCTGGTTGTAGAAGATGCGCCCGAAGTGGTCGCGATCGGGGAAGACCTCGGCCTGAAGCGGGAGGAACGCGCCGCCCGAGTCGACCAGGTAGACGCACGGGAGCTGGTTCTCGAGGGCCACCTCCTGAGCGCGCAGGTGCTTCTTCACCGTGACGGGAAAGTAGGTCCCTCCCTTCACCGAGGGGTCGTTCGCCACGATCATCACCTCGCGCCCGGAGACGCGGCCGATCCCCGTCACGAGGCCGGCGCCCGGCGCCTGGCCGTCGTACATGCCGTCGGCCGCGAGGGGCGAGAGCTCGAGGAAGGCGGTGTCGCGGTCGAGGAGCCTCTCGATCCGCCCGCGGACCGAGAGCTTCCCCAGCTCCGCCTGCCGGGCGGTCCCCTTCGAACCGCCTCCTTCCCGGGCGGACGCGCACCGCTCGCGGAGCTCGCGCGAGAGCGCTTCGTGGTGCGCCCGGTTGAGGTGGTAGTCCTCGGACGTGGTGTCGACCCGGCTGACGAGAACGTCGCTCACCGGGCGATTCTAGCGGCGGCCTCCCGTCGCCCCGGCGACGTCCTCCGCGCGGCGCCTGCCTACGCGGGGCGGGCGAGGCCGCGGACGGCTTCGATGACGGCCGTCGTCGGGGTCCAGGGCGGGAA
>CAZNSS010000484.1:0-3521 GCA_964575465.1 uncultured Holophagales bacterium
CCGCGGCCGCCCGGCCCGCCGCGTCGTCCCACGTCTCGGTGCGGCGCGGGGCCAGGAGGAGGAACGGCGGGCCCGGTGGAAAGGCGAGGCGTCGCGGAAGGGAGATGGCGAGGTCGAGCTCCTCCTCGGCGATCGACCCGGCCACGAGGACGGGACGGGAGGCCGCGAGCGCGCGCACCTCTTCCGCGAAGGGGGGCTCGGGCGGGAGGGGGCGATCGAACTTCATGTCGCCCGCGACGGCGATCCGCTCCTCGGGAACCCCGGCCAGCGCGAAACGGGCGGCGTCTTCCGGGGTCCGGGCGGCCACCGCCGAGAGGGCCCGCAGGGGACCTCCGAAGAGGCGTCCCGCCGCGCGCATCCGCCGCGCCGCCCGCTCGGAGATGCGCCCGCTCGCCACGAGGACCGGGAGGCCGCGCCGGCGGGCGGCGCGGAGGAGGACCGGCCAGATCTCCGTCTCGACGAGGACGAGGAGGCGGGGAGAGGCCGAGTCGAGGAGCCGCCGGACCGACAGGGGGAGGTCGAGCGGAAAAGGCTGCAGGCGGGCGGGGGGCGAAAGGTCGCGGAACCGGCGGCCGAGGAGACCGACGCCCGCAGGGGTCGACGAGGTGACGAGGAGGGGAAGCGTGGGGCGCTCGGAGCGGAGGGCGAGGGCCAGGGTGTGGGCGAGCTCGACCTCGCCTACGGAGACCCCCTGGATCCAGACGTCGGCGCGCTCCGGACCCGCCGGGGGAACGAGACGCCGGGCGATCAGGCCCGGCAGTCCCGAATTTCCAGCGAACCCGGAAGAGCCGCTCAACCGACTTTCCTGGAGTAGGTTACGTTTCCCATCCGAGAGGCGGCATTATAGCGGCGCCCCGGGCGTGGCCGTCCGGGCGAGCCTGCCGGAGAGGTTCGTTAGACGGCCGCGGGCGGGGAACCGTAGAACGGTCGGCATGGCCATTCAGCTGGTGAGCGTCCGCAAGGCGCCGAGGGAGGAGACGACGACCGAGCCGAGGGACGAACGGCGCCTCGCCGAGCTCGCGAAGGCGGGCGACGAGCATGCGTTCGCCGAGCTCGTCCGCGGCCGCTCCGACTCCGTCGTCGCGTTCCTCCGTCGGATGCTCGGCGACACCGAGGACGCCCGCGACGTCGCCCAGCTCACGTTCCTGCGTGTCTGGGAGAACCTGCCGCGCTACGACCCGACGTACGCCTTCTCGACCTGGCTCTTCCGGATCGCCGGGAACCTCGCCATCGACGCCATCCGGGCCCGCGGCACCCGGGCGCGGACGCTCGCCGAGAGCTTTCGCGTCGTCCGGGGCGGCCTCCTCGCGGCCGAGCCGGAGGCGCCGCTCCGGCTGTCGCGCGAGGAGATCCGCCGGGTCTTCGAGGCCTGTGCCGTCGTCCTCTCCGAGAAGCAGCGCCTCGTCTTCGTCCTGCGCGAGCTGGAAGAGAAGGAGAGCCGCGAAGTGGCCGAGATCGTCGGCTGCCGGGAGTCGACCGTCAGGAACCACCTCTTCCAGGCTCGCCGCCTCCTCCGGGAGGAGGTCCGGCGCCGGTTCCCGGAGTACGCCCTCGAGCCGCGCACGCAAACGGAGGAGGCCAGGTCGTGAACGCGCCCGTCTGCTCCCGCCTCGACGATCTCCTCGCCCGCCGCGACGCCGACCGCCTCTCCCCTGCCGAGGAGCGCCTCCTCCGCGAGCACCTCGCGTCGTGCTCCTCCTGCGCGGCCGCGGCGATCCGGCACGACCCGGTCCTCCTCTTCGCCCGCGACGCCGCCTCCTCCGCTCCGGAGGCGCTGACGGCCGACGAGCGCGAGCGCTTCGTCGACGCCGTCCTCGCGGCGACGGGAGCGGCCCGGGCGAACCGGCGTCTCCAGCCCTCTCGGGCCGGCTCCTTCCTGCGGATCGCCGCGTCCCTCCTCCTCGCCGCTTCCCTCGTGGGCGTCTGGTTCTCCAGGGGCCGAACGCCCTCCTCGCCCGGCGACCCGGAGCTCCCGGCCGCCCTCGCGAGAGAAGATCGGCCGGCCCTCGCCGACGCCGTTCCTCCGGTGGAGGAGGTCGGCGGCACGGGTGCCGTCGTCTACCAGTTCCCGTCGACGGCCCCGGGGGAGCCGACGGTCGTCTTCGTCGTCGACCGGAACGCGGACATCTGAGAAAGATGAGGAGTCTCCTCCGTGCCGTGGCCCTCGCGGCCCTCCTCCTCGGCGCCGGGAGCGCCGCGGCCGTCTCGACGGCGGCACCCGAGCCGGACGTCGTTCGTGTCTTCACGCTGAAGCACCGGAAGGCCGAGGAGGTCTTCCTCCTCGTCAGGCCGCTCCTGACGCCCCGCGGCTCGATCGTCCTGCAGCCCGGGCTGAACGCGCTCACCGTGCGGGACACGGGCCGCGCCGTCGAGCGGGCCGCGCAGGCCGTCGCCTCGTTCGACGTCCCGCCCCGCGGCTTCGCCATCTCGGTCTCCCTCTTCCGCGCCACGTCCGACCCCTCGCCGCGAACGGCGCCGACGCCCGTGTCCGAGCAGATCCGGGGGGTCGGCGCGCGCCTGAGAAAGCTCTTCAGCTTCACCGACTACGTTCCGCTCGACGAGGTCGTCCTCCAGGGGCTCGAGGGCGAGCCGGTCTCGTGGAGCCTCGGCGGGAGCTACCGGATCGACTTCCTCATGGAGTCGGGAGGGGGCGGTGACGTCGTCCGCCTCCGCAACCTCGTCCTCTCCCGGGTACGGCGCGACGAGAAGGGGCGCGAGACCGCCCACGACGTGGCGCGCACCTCGATCAACCTGAGGCTGCACGAGCCCTTCGTCCTCGGCGTCGGACGCGAGGAGGGCGGGTCGGCTGCGCTCTTCCTGGTCCTCTCCGCTGCCCCCGTCGGCCCGGGGCCCGGGATCGGGGGGATCCGCTGATGCCGGAGTACCTCTGCCGCGTCGGGACCCCCGACGGCAGCGTGTCGACCCGGACGATCGAGGCGCCGGACGAGGAGACCGTCCGGTCCGAGCTCGCCAAGCAGGGAGGGCGCCTCTTCTCGGTGCGCTCGGCGGGGGGAGGGCGTCCCGCCCTGCGCCCCGGAAGCCTCGCCATCCCGCGCCTCGGGAGCTTCCGGCCGCGCGGGCGGGTGAAGGTCCACGAGTTCCTCGTCTTCAACCAGGAGCTCGTCGCCCTCCTGAAGGCGGGCCTGCCGGTCGTCGCCGGGCTCGACATCCTCCTCGAGAGGCAGAAGAACCCGCACTTCAAGAGGATCCTCGCCGACGTGAAGGAGCAGCTCGTCGCGGGGACGGCCCTCTCCGACGCGTTCCTCTCGCACGGCGACGCCTTCCCTCGCCTCTACGCGACGTCGCTCAAGGCGGGGGAGCGCTCGGGCGAGGTCGAGAAGGTCCTCCGGCGGTTCCTCGCCTACCAGAAGATCCTCGGGCAGGTGAAGAGGAAGGTGTCGGGGGCGATCGTCTACCCGGCCGTCCTCGTCGGCCTCTCCGTCGGCCTCATCGTCATCCTGATGACCTACGTCATCCCCCGCTTCACCGAGTTCTTCTCGGGCTTCGGGGGCGAGATGCCG
>CAZNSS010000485.1:0-3502 GCA_964575465.1 uncultured Holophagales bacterium
GAGCTGGGCGACCCGGATCCAGCAGCTGCTCTTCGTGTCGTTCTTCCCGTCGCGGTCCCAGTGGAACTGCACCTTCACGCGGCCGTACTTGTCGGTGAAGATCTCCTCCCCCTTCGGCCCGACGACGACGGCGCTCTGCGTCCCGGCGATGATCGGCTTGGCCGTCGTCCGGGGCGGCCGGAACCGGACCCCTTCGGGGAAGCAGGTGAACGACGAGACGAACTGGACCTCTTCGTTCCCGGAGCGGTAGTCGCCGGTCTGGAGCGCCTCGTACGACGCCTCGAGGACGACCCAGCCGCCGTCGGCGTTGAAGTGCTTCTCGAGCGTGAAGAGGTGCCCCGCGCGGAGGTGCTTCGCGTTCGTCTCCCCGCGCGCGACGAGGCCCGGGACCGTCTCCTCGTCCATCCGGAGCGTCGTGGTCCGCTCGTTGTCGCGGAAGACTTTCTGGACCTCGGCGGTCTGCTCGCCGCCCGAGGACTCGACGCCGTCGTATCGCTGGGCGTACTCGCCCGGCCAGTCGTAGAGCTCGAGCTCCTCGTTCCCGCCGACCCGTAGCTTGTGGGTCACGGTCCCCGCCGTCGCGCTCGCGACGATCGGCTCCTCCGCCTCGAGGTGCTTGTGGGGGAGCTCGAAGTGGTGGTCCCAGAGGGTCACCTTCCCGGAGCGCATCTCCTGGGTCTTCTCCCACGTGTAGACCCGCTCCTCGTCGCGCGTCCCCCCCGCGAGCTCCTCGTACTTGACCTTCTTCTCCCCCGGTACGTCCGGGTGAACGGTCGCCGCGTCGCCCGCGACCATCTTGTGGCTCCCGTCCTCGTGCCTGAAGCAGAACCAGATCCCCTCCTCCTCCATGAGGCGGCAGGCGAAGTTCAGGTCGCTCTCGCGGTACTGGACGCAGAAATCGCGCGGTTCGTAGGTCGCCTGCAGCTCCCAGGAGACCTCGAACCCCTCGAACACCTTCTTCAGGATCTCGGGGACCGTCTTCTGCTGGAAGATGCGGCTCCGGGCCCTCTTCGAGAGCTTCCAGACGTCGGGGACCATCCCGATCCGGTAGGTCGTGAAGGTGTCGTCGCGCCCCCCCTGCCTCACCCGGTGGCAGAGGCCGTTCAGGAAGCAGGGGGTCTCGTCGAGCCCCATCTTCATCTTCACGGTCACCTTCTGCCCGAGGAGCCCCTCGAACGGGACCTTCGTCTTGTTCTCGGCGAGGGCGAGGACCTCGAACTCGAAGAGCCTCGAGAGGCCTTCCTCGCCCGTCAGCCCCTTGAAGAGGAGGACGTCGTCGCCGAGAGGGGTCTTCAGGGAGAGCTTGCGCTCGGCCTGGGTGTAGCCCATGTCGGTCCCTCCCCGCCTCCCCCCGGTCGACGCGGTGCCAACAGTGAGAGAACCCTGTCCGGGGAGCATACGCCCGGCGGGCCGGGATCGAGGCGCCCGAAAGAGCAAGGGGCCGGGCTCCCCGGGAGGGAGCCCGGCCCCGCCGGTTCACGAGATTCTCCGGGGGTCAGCTGATGTCGTAGGCGAACTTCCCGCCCTCGGCGACGCGGACGTAGACCTTCGAGATCGACGCCCCCTCGGCCATCCGGGCGAGGAACTCGCCGGAGAGGTCGGGGAGGACGGTCTTCGTGAGGATCGAGTCGACGTTCCGCGCGCCGCTCTCGACTTCCTTGCAGCGGCTCCCGATCTCGTTCACGACGGCCTCGTCCCAGCCGAACGTCGCACCGTGGTTCGCCATGAGGCGCTTGCCGATCCGGCCGAGCTGGAGCTTGATGATGAGCTTCATGACCGACTCGGAGATCGGGTAGTACGGCACGATCGACATGCGGCCGAGGAAGGCCGGCTTGAAGACCTTGTCGAGGCCGGGCTTGATCGTCTCGACGATCTTCTCGGGCGTGGGCGCCGTGTCCGGGTCGGCGCACATCTTCATCATCGCGTCCGACTCGGCGTTGGTCGTGAGAAGGATGACGCAGTTCTTGAAGTCGATCTCGCGCCCCTCGCCGTCCTCCATCTGCCCCTTGTCGAAGACCTGGTAGAAGAGCTCGAGGACGTCGGGATGCGCCTTCTCGACCTCGTCGAGGAGGACGACGGAGTAGGGCTTGCGGCGCACGGCCTCGGTCAGGACGCCCCCCTCGCCGTAGCCGACGTACCCCGGCGGGGAGCCCTTCAGCGACGAGACGGTGTGCGCTTCCTGGAACTCCGACATGTTGATCGTCACCATGTTCCGCTCGCCGCCGTAGAGCGTCTCGGCGAGGGCGATGGCGGTCTCCGTCTTCCCGACGCCGGACGTCCCGACGAACATGAAGACGGCGATCGGCTTGCGCGGGTCGGTGAGGCCGGCGCGCGAAGTCTGGATCTTCTGGGCGATCGCCCCCAGCGCGTGGTCCTGGCCGACGACGCGCTCGCCGAGGAGCTGCGCGAGGTTCCGCACCGTCTCGATCTCGTCGGCCTGCATCTTCCCGACGGGGATTCCCGTCCAGCCCGCGATGACCTCCGCGACGGCCTGCGCGTTCACGTCGGCCTGCATCATCGGCGTGTCGCCCTGCACCGTCTTCAGCTCGGCCTTGAGGGAGTCGAGCTCGGCACGCTGTCCCTCGAGGTCCGCCCCGCTCCCGCTGCCGACGGCCGCCTCGAGCTTGCCCCGGACCTCCTTGATCCTGTTGACGAGCTCGATCTCCTTCTTGCACTGCTCGTCGAGGACGAGGAGCCTCTCCTCGGACTCGGCCTTCCCCGCCTTCGCCTTCTCGATCCGCTCGCCGTGCGCCGCGCCGGCCGCGGCTTCGCGCTCGAGGGCGTCGATCTCCGCGGTCAGCTGGTCGATCCGGCGCCGGCAATCCTCGATCGGAGCCGGGGTCGCCGCCTGGCTGATGTTGACCTTCGCGCAGGCGGTGTCGAGGACGGAGACGCACTTGTCGGGGAGCTGGCGGCCCGTGATGTAGCGGTGGGAGAGCTTGACGGACGACTCGACCGCCTCGTCGAGGATCCGGAGGCCGCCGTGGTGCTTCTCGAGGTTCTTCGCGAGCGCCCGCATCATGACGATCGCGATCTCCTCGGTCGGCTCCTCGACCTTCACGACCTGGAAGCGCCGGGCGAGCGCGGCGTCCTTCTCGAAGTACTTCTTGTACTCGGCCCACGTCGTCGCGGCGATCGTCCGGAGCTCGCCGCGCGCGAGCGCCGGCTTCAGGAGGTTCGCGGCGTCGTTCTGCCCCGCCGACCCGCCCGCGCCGATCATCGTGTGCGCCTCGTCGATGAAGATGATGATCGGCGGCTGCGCCGCCTTGACCTCGTCGATGACCTGCTTGAGCCGGTTCTCGAACTCGCCCTTGATCCCGGCCCCGGCCTGGAGGAGCCCGAGGTCGAGGGTCCGCACGACGACGTTCTTGAGCGGCCCGGGGACGTCCCCCTGGACGATTCGCTGCGCGAACCCCTCGACGACGGCCGTCTTGCCGACGCCCGCCTCGCCCGTGAGGATCGGGTTGTTCTGGCGGCGGCGGGTCAGGATGTCGATGACCTG
>CAZNSS010000486.1:0-3500 GCA_964575465.1 uncultured Holophagales bacterium
CGAGGAACGCGCCCGAGCGCCCCCAGCGGAAGGCCGACTCGCTCCCGGTGTAGGTGAAGAAGAGGAGGATCGTGAGGATGATGATGAGGGGCCCGATCCTCTTGAACTGCGCCGCGAGGTAGGCGTTCGAGCCTTCCCGGACGGCGGCGGCCACTTCCTGCATCCTCGGCGTCCCGGTGTCGGCCGCGAGGACCTGCCGCGCCAGGTAGAAGGCGTAGAGGAGGCCCGCGACCGCCACGCCGAGGACCGCCATCAGGGCCCCGATCTCGAGCGGCGTGTACCGCGGGTCGGAGAAGAGCGCGAAGGGCTTGAACGAAGCGCCTTCGGGCCCGCTCGATCCGAAGAGGATCGGCGACAGGAAGAACGCGCCGCCCCCGAGCAGGGCGAACGCCGCCAGGCGCTTCGTGCTCATGGGCGCACCCTGCCGTCTGAAGAAGGAAAGGAAAGTCGATCGCACAGTCGTACCTCCTCCACAGGGCCGCGGGCATTCTCGCAGCGCGTGGGACTCGAACCCGCTCCCAAGGCGCGAACGCTACGCCTCACGCCCCCCCTCGGGCAAGAGAGAAAGCCGGCCGATACGGGGTCGCGACAGTCCCCTATCGCAGGACCGCCGCGACCGGCCCTACTTGTAGGAGAACCCGCTCCCGCCGATGAACTCTCTCAGGATGCTCGTCGCCGGGACGCTGTCGGGCCAGACGGGGACGAAGAGCTCGAAGAAGCGGCGCAGCTGGTAGCCCTTGGCCTGGGCCGGCGAGTCCGGGGGGATCTCGAGGAGGTACCGGTACGCGAAGCTCTTCAGGACGGCCGTCTCGTAGGCGAGCGCCGAGTTGAACATCGCGTCGCAGCGCTCCTGGAACGGGAAGATGTGCTTCTCCTCGCCGGCGCGCACCTTCGGCCAGCGGAGGATCGTCTTCTCGGCCGAGTAGTTCCGGTACTTCCGGTCGCGGACGATGCGCCGCAGCAGGCGGGCGTCGCTCGTCCGGATCCGGTTGTGGTCGTCGATGCAGAGCTGCGTCAGCGCGTTGATGAAGATCCGGAACTTCCGGCTCTCGTCGACGGTCTCGGTGAGCTTCGGGTTCAGCGCGTGGATCCCCTCGATGAGGAGGACCTCGTTCTCCCCGAGCCTCCGGAGCCGCCACTCCTCCTCGGCCTTCCTGAGACCGGTCCGGAACTCGTAGACCGGCGTCAGGACCTCGCGGCCGTCGACGAGGTCCTTCAGCTGCGGCAGGAAGAGCGGGAGGTCGATCGCCTCGAGGGCCTCGAAGTCGAAGTCCCCCTCCTCGTCGAGCGGGGTCTTCTCACGGTCGACGTAGTAGTCGTCGAGGGAGAGCGTCTGCGGCGTGATGCCGTTCACCTCGAGCTGGAGGGAGAGGCGCTTGACGAACGTCGTCTTCCCGGACGACGAGGGCCCGGCGATGCAGACGACGCGGAGCTCGTCCCGCCGCGCCGCGATCCGGTCGGCGAGCTCGGCGATCTTCTTCTCGTGCTGCCCCTCGGCGATCTGGATGACGTGCTTGATCCGGTCGCCGAGGCAGAGGTCGTTCAGGTCGGGGACGTTGCCGACGCCGATGAGCTCGTTCCAGCGCTTCGTCTCGGTGTAGGCGTTGAAGAGGACGCGCCCCGCCTGCCGGACGGCGGCGCTCTCCCCGGACACGCCGTCGAAGACGAGGAGGAGCCCCTGCTCGTAGGGCTCGACGTGGAAGCTCCGGCAGCAGCGGACGGAGAGGGCGTAGGGGCCGTGCCGGATGTCCGTGAAGCCGAGGCAGGCGACGAGCGGGACCCGGTGCGACGGCCAGACGCGCAGGAGGCGGACCTTGAGCGACTCGCCCTCCTGCTCGAAGAGGTGGAGCGCCGCGTCGATGGAGACCTCCTGCCTCACGACCTGCCGTCCGGCGTCCGCCTCGCGATGGAACGCCTCGTCGAGCGCGGCGGCGAGCGCCGGCAGCGGCGGGTGCTCGCCCGAGACCCCGTAGTGGTAGCCGCCGCGAAGGCTCTGGCCCACGTGCAGGCGCGCCTTCGGGAAGTGCTTCCGCGCGACGCCGTGCAGGAGGAGCGTGGCCGTGCGCCTCACGACCTCCTCGCCCTCGCGGGAGGCGGCGTCGACGGGCTCGACGCGGCTCGGGCACTCGATCGGGAAGTCGAGAGCCACGACGCGCCGGTTGACGCACGCGGCGACGACGTCGAGCCCCTGGGTCGGCCCGGCGTCGAACAGCTCGTCGACGATCGTGCCTTCGAGGACCTCGGTCTTGCCCCAGGGCAGCTCGACCGGAATGAGCCCCGCGCTCATGCGATGTCGAGCCAGCCGAACCAGATCGGGTGGTGCTCCTGGTACCAGGTGAGCACCTCGCGGATCAGCTTCTTCTTGTCGGGCGCGAGGACCGCGTCGTCGATCCGGTCGAAGTGGACCCGGATGCCCCCGTCCCCGAAGTACTCGAGGGCCTCGGAGGCGAGCGTCTGCAGCTCGTTGCGGATGCGCCCCGAGTCGGAGACCTTGACGGGCCGCGTCTTCCAGTCCTGGCCGCGGTAGAAGCGGTCGAGGAGCGGGGAGAAGACGAGGCGCGTCTGGTCGAACGATTCCATCAGGCGGAGCGTGAGGGTGACGTCGAGGATCCCGCGCTCCGAGGCGGCCCGTGTCGTGACGCGGTAGACCCCCTGCTGCACCTGCTCGACGCCGGGAAGCCCGGTGTAGGGCTCGGGGAGCATGCTGCCCATGAGCGAGAGGACGTGCCACTCCTTCTTCTGGAAGAAGTCGTCGGCGACGACGGTCTTCCTCCCGAGGGGCATCGCCGCCTCGCGTGCGTTGCGCAGGATCCCGGCGTAGGAGAGGCACTCCTTCGGCGTCACCTCGCGGCCCAGGGTCTCGGCGAGCCGCTGCGGGAAGTCGGGAGCGCCGGGGTCGAGCCAGAGGAGGAGCCTCTCCTTCTCGTAGGAGACCTCGAACTTCGACGAGAGGAGGCACATCGACGTCTGGTTTCCGAGGACCGGGTCGAGGCTGGCCGCCTGGAGGGCCTCGGCCGAGGCCGCGTAGCCGTCGGTGATGAAGAGGTGCGTCCGTCCGTCCGGGCCCGTGAAGGGCCCGACGCGGTACGTCGGCGCGTAGGTCCCGGAGTCGGTGAAGGCGCCGAGACCGCTCGGGAGGAGCCAGCCGTCCTCGACGAGGTGGGCGCCCAGCGCCTTCCACTCCTCCCAGAGCCGGCCGATTCGCGGGAGGCGCGTCGGACCGCCGAGCGTCCAGACGTGGACGTCCCCGGGCTCGATTCCCGGGTAGGTCTTCCGGATCGCCTCCAGGACGAGCCGGCGGGGCGCGAGGAAGTCGAGGAGGACGGAGCCTTCCGAGGCCGTGTCGTAGACCGCTTTCGGAAGCGTCATCGAGCCGGTGTACCCCTCGTAGGGGCGCGCGATCCGGACCGGCTGGTCGAAGAGGTGGAGGACGGTCGTCGGCCCCGTCGGCGCCCCCTTCGCGAAGCGCGAGGTGTTCTCGAGCGTGTCGATCGCCGCGC
>CAZNSS010000487.1:0-3487 GCA_964575465.1 uncultured Holophagales bacterium
GAAGGACGAGGTACGCGAGCATCTTGATGGTGCCGTCCGAGACGTATCGAGCCAGAAAGGGGTCCTGGAACGACCCGTCCTGGAACCTGAGCAGGACGCGCCCCTCTTCGGTGACCTTCGAATCGACGCTCGTAATCCCCGGCACGCGGCTCGCCAGCCTCTCCAGAATCTCCTTGAAGACCTTGCCATGCTGCTTCTGGAGGTACTCCACGACCAAGGAGAGGTTCTCGCCCTCGCGCGACAGGTGCTCGGCGTATCCCGCTTCCTGCTCCGGCCGTGCGCGGCTGATGTGGAAGTCGGACAGGTGCCAGTTCTCGATGAGCGTCCCCAGCGCGACCGCCGCAGGGAAGCGCTCGAACTGCGCCAGGCCCTTGATGGCGAGGATGTCCGGGCTCTTGAGCGTCTGGCGCTCTCGCTTCAGCTGGGTCTCGTCGGTAACGGTCTCCATCTCGTTCGTGACCGCGTCGCCGGTTCCCCCGCTGAAATCAATGAAGTGCCAGGGCTGACCGCCGCTGCCCCGCCTGTACTTCAGGACCTCCCGCTCGACCACGGCCCGACCCGACACCTCACCGATCTCCAGCGAGTAGGTAATGAGGCTCTGCTTCGATCGCCCGAGGTCCGCCCTGATCTTGAGCTCGATTTCGATCGCTCCTTCGCAGCCTCGGGAGCGAACCTCCTGGAAGCCCCGGCTCCCGCCGAGCTTTGCCAGGGCCGTCGTGACGTTCGTCGCCATTGCATCCCGCAGGAACGCGAAGACCGAGAAGAGAGTGCTCTTCCCAGCCCCGTTTGCCCCGATGAGGACGCAGAAACCAGGTATCTCGCGCATATCGACGTCGCGGAACGCCTTGAAGTTCTTCAGGCGAATTGACTCAACTCTCATGGCGGGTCCCTCGTTTCGATTCCTGCAAGAGCATAACGGCCACCTCGACGCCCCCGGCCAGGTACTCAGGCATCGGCTTTCCCCTTGCGGCGCCCCTTGCTCGCTCCGCGGTTCTGCGGCGCCTCGAGAAGGTCCTTCAGAGCCGCCTTGACCGCCGGAGAGGTCCGCTCTGCGACGAGAGGTGCGACGAGCGTCTGCGGCGTTCTCCGGGCCGTCCACTTCCCCTTCGCGTCCTCCTCCCAGAAGTCGTCCTCCAGGCCGTGGGCGATGGCGAGGCTCCGGTCGGTGGCGCACTTCGGGACGACCCGCTCGGGCCAGAGGTGCATCGCCACGTGGGCCCAGTCGTACTCGCCCGCGCCGAGGGAGTCCCACGCCGCCTTCAGCTCCTTCTGCCAGGTCCGATGCTGCGGCACGAGGCGCCAGAGCGGGGCCATCGTCAGGACGACTCCGTCGTCGAGGTCCGGCTTCCAGAGAGGGGCGACGCGGTTGACCTCGTCGCGGAAGGCCCGAAGCTCGTCGACGAACGCCTCCTCTGCCGCCATCTCCTTCCGCTGGCTCGCGGTGGGGTTCGGGCCGAACTCCTGCGTCAGCGAAAGAAGCTTTCGCTCCTCGAGGCCGAGCTTCGGACCGACGACGTCGTGGAGAACGTGGAAGAACGTGTCGGGCGTGAGGCGGTGGGCGTAGAGCCAGACGGAGTAGCTCGCGGAGGGCGTCGCGAGCTGCCAGTAGATGGGCGCCTTGCGGCGACTCTTCGAGTAGCGCTTGAGGTGCTGCTCGAAGAACGACCGGGCCACGAAGGCGCGCAGGTCGTGGTTCTTCGGGTCGAGGATCCCGGCCGCCTCCTGCCAGCGATCGTCCGCGTCTCCGGCGAAGACGATGTCGAAGACTGATCGGGCGGAAGAAGTGAGGTCGCGCGCGTGGCCCGCGTCGTCGAGGAGGACGCCGTCCGGCGGGATATCGATCGGGTAGGCGGGGGGCGGCGTGGCGCAAGGAAGGCCGTCCGGGCCGGTGAGCATCCCGGGCGAACAGACGGGGAGCGGGTCGAAGGGGTCTGGCTCGGGCGGGGGTGTGCGCTCGCCGGTCGCGAGGCGGACGTCGAAACGGCCGAAGGCGACGCCGATAGACCAGGAGAGGAGGTCTGCGGTGAGGGCGGTGGCGTCTGCGGTGGCGGATTCGTCGGAGTCGTCGGCGTCGGAGTCGTCTTCGAGGAGGCGGGCGGGGGCTGCGGATTCGGAGGCGGAGGAGGAGACGGGGGCGGAGGCTCCGTCGCCTTCGGCATCGTCGGTGGGCTCGGCCGCGGCGGTTCCCCCGAAGCCCTCGGTGATCGCCTTTCGGTCTTCGTCGTTGATGCCGTATAGCGCAAAGCAGCGATCGTCGATTTCGGCCTGGAGGGCAGCCAGTTCGGCGCCGGCATTGCGGACTCGGTCTGCCCAGGCGGCCGCACGGGCGGCGAGGGTGTCAGCTGGGGACTGGAGGAGGGCCGGAAGGCTGAAGGCGTGGGAATTTTCGGTGCAGGTGTCGAGGGAACGCTTCCGAGACCACGCACGGCGGGCGAGGCAGGCGAGAGCCGATTGATCCTGAACGACAAGTCGAGGGACAGGGGTGCTCTGGACGAGTCCAACCTCAAAAGACTGAGCCAGTTCGGTGCGTGCCAACTGAAGCGACACAAGGAGAACGAATGAAGAGCTGTTCGTGATCGCAGCAAGACTGAGGAGCTCATCGCGTCCGTCACCTGGCACGAATACCGCGGGCCCCTTATCTGCGAACACGCAGTCTGCGGGAAGGACCCTGAGTGAGAGTCCATTCGTTCGACGAGGCCAAGTGAGACCAGGTCGGAAATAGTAGGCCTCGTTATGCCCGAAACCTCCCCAGGACCCGAGCTTCGTCCTGGCCTCATAGGCTGCACGTGCCTGCCTGCCGCCAGCAGCCCACTCCAAGAGAAGCTGCGCATCGGCATAGTAGGGTGAGAAGGCACCTCCCTTTGCGAATGACCACCATGTTCTTCGGCCGCGCCCCAGAGCACTGACCTCGTACCAAGAGCGCACGAACCGAAAGTCGTCGGCAGTGGGTAGGCCTTGCTTGGCATCGCGACCGTCGGAGCCGAGACGTGGCTGGTCGAGAAACACGCGAAGCAGAGAGTCAGTAGCGACGTAAGCAAAAGGTGACCGGGAAATCGCCTGAAACGCCCTGAGGTCGCGCGTGAAGCGAACGCGAGGGAATCCGATGTCATCTTTCCGAACCGCAATGCGGAGAGAACTCTCTTTGTCTGCCGACTCCAGGACACGCAGGAAGACGGCTTTCACTGCGCGACCTCCAAGCAGTACGCCGCCACCTCAACCATCGCTGAATCGAGCACGCCGTACCCCAGATCCGCGAACACCACCGGCGGCGCTTCCTTCAACAGCACCTCCTCCCGCCACTTCTGAAAGCTCGACAGGAAGAACCCCGTCCGCGAGGTGATCGCCCCAAGCATCCCCCGCTTGTGTAGCAGCTCCACGCCCCGCTCGACGAACGCCGCGTACAGGTCGTTCTTCGTCCTGGGATACGCCTTCTCGAACTCTTTCTTCGCCCCCATCCCGCACGCCCCGAACGGCGGGTTCATCAGCC
>CAZNSS010000488.1:0-3484 GCA_964575465.1 uncultured Holophagales bacterium
GGGGGGCCTCGGCCTTGCCGGCGGGCGGGGCCGCCGGGGCCGGGTCCTTGCCGCAGGCCACGGCCAGGATCGGGAGGGCGAGGAGGGCGACGGTCGAGAGGCGTGCGAGGAGGGTCGGTCTCATGCGCGCGGATGGTACTGCGTCCACGCTCCCTATGGACCCTGGGGGGCCGGCGTCGGCTCCGCGGGCGGAGACGCCGCCCCCCTGACCGGCCGGGCGGCCCTCCCCACGAGGTAGTCGACCATCTCGTTCACGTTCATCGTGGAGACGTTCGTCCCCGGGACGATGAGGATCTTCTTCTGCGAGAACTGCTTGGCGACCTGCATCTTCACGTAGGCGTCGCCCCCCATCTTCCCGAGCGCCTCGGCCTCCTTCCGGATCCCCTCCGCCTCGGCCTGGGCGACGGCGACCACGGCCTTGGCCTGGTTCGTCTTCGTCTGGAAGTAGCCGTCCGCCTCGTTGCGCAGCCGGCCCGCCTCGCCCCGCGCGTCCTCGAGCAGCTTGTTCCAGGCGGCGCGCCGCCCCTCGAGCTCGGAGCGCTTCTGGACCTCCATCGACTTCTGCTGCTCGACGAGCTTCTGCTGGTCGGCCTCGGCCTGCTTCTGCGCGTTGATCGCGGCCTGGTAGGCCGCGTCGAACCGGTGCTGCTGCACCTGGAGGGAGTCGATGAGGATCCCGTACGGCGTGAGCGACTCGACGAGCGCCTTCCGCGTCTTCTCCGCCATCGAGTTCTTGATCGCGACCTGGTAGTACTCCTCCGAGGTGATCTCGTTGAAGATGTCGCGGATCACCGACCGCGAGATCGGCCTCACGATCCGCTCCCGGATCTCCTCGACCGTCTGTCCGACGTTCGTCACGAGGAAGCCGGCCTTCTTCGGGTCGATCCGCCACATGACGTTCACGTCGATGTGGACGTTGTTGCCGTCCTTCGTCTTGAAGGTGATGTCGTCGGGGATCGGGCGGTCCCCTTCCGCGGGGTTCGCGTTCATCAGGAGGTTCTGCTGGGCGACGGAGAGCGTCGTCCAGGCGTTGACGGCCGGCAGCACCATGTAGACACCGCCCGGGGCGTAGACCTCCTGCGCGCCCCGCTTCTCGAAGACTCCGAAGAGATTCGTCCGGACTCCGACCTCGGTCGAGTTCGTCGGACGGCAGCCGAGGAGCGAGGCGGTGGCGAGGAGCGCGAGGGCGGCCGACGCGAGGCGTCTCACTGCTTCACCCCCGCCCCGGCGGGCGACGGACCAGGGGCCGTCCCCGAGCTGACCCCGATGACCGCCCAGGCGTTCCGGATGAACGAGATGTACTGCTCGGGGGTCATGACGGCGCCCTCGATGTTCTCGAACATCTTCGCGGTCTCGAGCGCGACGACGTACCTGCCCCCCGAGGTGTTGAGGGCGTCGGCCTTCAGCCTCTTCGCCTCGGCCTGCGCGACGTTGACCTCCTTGTCGGCCTTCGCCCGCGTCTGGGAGGCGTAAAGCTCGGCCTCGGCGCGGATCTTCGCGATCTGCGCGTTCACCTCCGACTCGGCGATCGTGATCGCGGCGTTCCCCTTCGACTGGATCTGCTCGAGCTTGGCGTGCTCCTCGTTGACGAGCGCTTCCTTGCGGTTCTTCTCGGCCGTCTGGACGGCGACCTTCTTCTCCTGGAGCGACTTCTCGTAGTTCTCGGCGTAGACGTAGTTCCGGAGGAGGAGCGTTTCCACCTTGAAGCCCCGCTCGGCGAAGCGCGCCCGGAGGAACGTCTCGGCGTCCTTGACCGCCGCGATCCGCAGCTCCTCGTTGTAGAACGTCTCGGCGTTCATCTTCCCGATCGTCTGGAGGACGCCGTTGCGGAACGTGTTGACGGCGAAGCTGTCGACGTAGAGCGAGCCCCAGCCGAAGTCCTTCGCGATCCTCACCGGGTCGGAGATCGAGTAGAGAAGCGTCACGTCGCAGATGACGGCGTAGCCGTCGGAGGTCTGGACGTTGAAGGCGTCGATGACGCGGTGCGTCGACCTCCCGAGGACCTTGTCGCGGCGCTGGAAGTACCTCTCGACGCCTTCCCGGACGTCCTCGGTCTTCGCCTTCCCGAGCGACTCGGTCCGGTCGAAGGACGCTTCGAGGACGTGAATCTCCCTGGGAAATTCGTGCATCGTCGTCCCGAGCGGGACGAAGTAGAGCCCCGGCCCGAAGGCCTTCTCCTTGATCCCCGTCTTGAAGCCGAACCGGACCTGCTCGACGCCCCATTCGTTCGGGCTCACGCGCGCCGTGCAGGCCCCGTAGAAGAGGACGAGACCGGCGACCGTGAGCCCCGAGAGGAGGCCGAGTCGCCGGATCGATCCCAGGAGCTTACGGAGGGCCCCTTCCGCCCCCGCCACCGTGACCATCGAGTCACCCTTCCCTTCCGGCCGCGCCCTCCGCGGCCCGGAGGCGCGCCTTCGCGCGGGCCTCCTCGTCGTCGCGGGCCTCGCGCTCGGCGACGGACGTCGTTTCGGTGAGGTAGGCGAGGTCGACGCGGGCGATCTCCCTGTCGGCCCTCGTGACCAGCTGGTTGAGCTCCCCTTCGTAGCTTCGGAACGAGAACCAGCGCCGGAGCTCCGGGAAGACGAGCCCTCCGACGGTGAACGGGAGGACCCACTCCTTCGACCAGAGCGGTACGAACGGCGCCCAGACGACGAGGAACCCGATCCCCATGCCGAGCGCGGCCCAGAGCGCCCGCTCGACGCCGTGGAGGGGCTCGGCGAGTCCGTAGAAGCCGTTCCGCTCGCGCGACGTGAACCTCGTGGCGAGGCGCACCCAGCCCGGGACGACGACCTTGCGGACGAGGTCGTCGACCTTCCGGAAGAGCTCCTCTCGCGCCTCCCGGGTGAGGAGCGACTCCTCGAGGCGGATGGTGTCTCGCAGGCGCGGGACCTCCTCCTCGTAGAGCGCCACGGCCCACGCTTCGACGTCGGAGGGGCCGCCGGCGAGGGCCTCGTCGGAGAGGCCGACGCGGCAGTTCTCGAGCTTCTGGACGAGGGAATCGACGAAGCTGTCGAGGGGGCCCGGCCCTCCCGAGGCAGCAGGACGAATGGCCCGGACGGCGCGGCCCAGGAGTGAGCTCATCGAAGCGTCCAGAGTATAGTGAGCCGGCCCGTCCCGGGGCCCCATGATGCATCGGCATCATGGATCTCGGAGCCCGACGGGGAGAGACTCCGGCGACTTTTTCGGCCGCGAAGCGGCCCGTGGAGGGTTCCGAAATGCCTACCAGAGACCTCACGCTCGCGATGGTCGGCTCGGGCGGCGACGGCGTCGTGACGATGGGCGAAATGATGGCCCAGGCCGGCGCACGGGACGGCCTGAACGTCATCAAGGTGGAGGCCTACGGGCCGCAGATCCGGGGAGGCGAGTCCTCGTGCACGCTCCGGATGTCGGCCGAGCCGATCTCCGCCCAGGGCGATGCCGTCGACGTCCTCGTCGTCTTCAACTGGGCCGACTTCGGCCGGTTCAAGGGCGAGGTCGTGCCGAA
>CAZNSS010000489.1:0-3480 GCA_964575465.1 uncultured Holophagales bacterium
GTCCCGGCGCCGGACCGCTCGGTCGAGACGCCGAGGAGCGGGAGCAGGGCGAGCGGCGCGACGGCGAAGAGGGCGGATTTCGTCAGGACGGCGACGCCGGCGGCGACGCCGGCGGCGACGGCCCAGCGGATCGCGGCGGCCTTCGAGGCCTGGCGCCTCGAGCCGAGGCTGAAAAGGAGGGCGAGCGCGAGGCTGGCCGCCTGCAGCGTCTCCGACAGGTCGATGGCCGCGTAGGTGCCCAGGGGCGAGCCGAGCGACGCGAGGAGTACCGCGAAAGCCTGGCCGCGGTCTCCGGCGCCGAGCCACGCCGCGACACGTCCCGAAGCCCATGCGGCCAGGAGGCCGAACGCGAACGGCGCGAGGCAGAAGAGCGTCTGGGAGGCGCCAGGGCCGAACGCGCGCTCCACCGACGGCGCCAGGAACGCCGCGGGAACCTGGGCGAGCGTCATCCCGATCCCGTACCGCGACGTCGCGTCGCCGCCCTCCCGCGTCACCGTGTCCCTCTGGATGTCCCGGGCGACGCCGATCTCGCCCGTCGTCACGAGGGCGACGGCGGGCCGGATCATCTGGAGGGCGTCCCCGATCTTTCCCGCGTGCCGGTCGTCGAGGAGGAGCGCCGAGACGAGCGCGACGACGAGCAGGGCGACCCGCGCTGCTCGAACGCCGGCAGCCGCGGCCGGCCGGCCGCGCTCGGCGGCCCGCTCGTCCTTCCTCGGTCTCCCCACTTTCCGGAACGGTCCCTACGCCTGGATCTCGCTCAGCCGCGCGACCCGGAAGAACTGGTCGCGCATCGCGGCGAGGAGGGCGAGGCGGTTCGCCCGCACGGCCTCGTCGTCGACGAGGACCATGACGTCGGTGAAGAACCGGTCGAGGCTCGCGCCGAGAGAAGCCATGACGGAGAGCGCCTCCTCGTACCGGCGGGCCAGGATGAGCTCGTCGAGGATCCCCTTTGCCTGGTAGAAGTCGCCCGCGAGCTGTCGCTCGGAGTCGTCCGACATGAGGGCCGGGTCGAGCTCGCCTCCGGAAGGAGCCCCCGCCTGCGTCAGGATGTTCTGGACCCGCTTGAAGGAGAGGGCGAGCGGCCCGAAGTCGGGCTGCTTCCTCACCGCGGAGACCGCCACGACCCGCTCGGCCGCGTCGGTGACGTCGGGACAGTCGGTCGTGAGCACGGCCTCGATCTCGTCGTGCCGGAACCCGCGCCGCTCGAGGAGGAACCGGAGCCGCTCGAGGAGGAACGGGTGGAGCGAGGCGGTGACCTCCTCCGCGCCCGCTCCCGCCACGTCGTGGAGCTCCCGGGCCGCGGCGATCGCCGCCGGAAGGTTCAGCTTCAGCCCGCCCTCGAGGAGGATCCGGACGACCCCGAGCGCCGCGCGGCGGAGGGCGTACGGGTCGCGCGAGCCGGTCGGGACGAGCCCGAGCGCGAAGAAGCCGGCGAGCGTGTCGAGCCGGTCGGCGAGCGCCACGACCCGGCCGACCTCGTCGCGCGGGATCGCGTCGTCCGCGCCCGCGGGGCGGTAGTGGTCGTAGATCGCCCGGCAGACCGCCTCGCTCTCCCCGTCGCGCTTCGCGTAGAGGCCGCCGACGACGCCCTGCAGGTCGGGGAACTCGCGGACCATGTCGGTGACGAGGTCGGCCCGGGCGAGCCGCGCGGCGCGCGTCACCTCGGGAACCGAGTCGGCGAGGCCGAGGTCGGCGGCGAGGCGCCCGGAGAGCGCCTCGACCCGCTCCGTCTTCCGGAGCGTGTCGCCGAGCTTCTCCTGGAAGGAGAGGCGCGCGAGGCGAGGCACCCGCTGCTCGAGCGGAACGCGCCCGTCGTCGTCCCAGAAGAAGCGCGCGTCGGCGAAGCGCGCGTTCAGGACCCACTCGTTCCCGCGGGCGATGTGCCCCTTCGGGTCGCCCGTGTGGTCGGCCACCGCGAGGAAGTGCTCCGCGAGCGCCCCCGCCGCGTCCCGCGTCGGGAGGACCTTCTGGTGCTCGCGCATCGCCGTGACGAGGATCTCCTCGGGGAGCTCGAGGTAGGACGTGTCGAAGGAGCCGCGGACGAGGCCGGGCCATTCGACGAGGTGCCCGAGCGTGTCGACCAGCTCCGGGTCGTCGACGGCCGTGCCGCCCATCTCGGAAGCGAGCGCGGCGGCCTTCTCCACGAGGGTCCGTCGCCTCACGGCGTAGTCGGCCTCGACGAAGGCGGCGCGGAGCTTCGCGAGGTAGTCGTCGACACCGACGACCACGATCCGCCCCGGCGCGAGCGTCCGGTGACCGAACGTCGTCCGCCCCGACTCGACCCCGAAGAGAAGGAACGGCACGACGAGGCCGTCGAGGAGGCAGACGACGGAATGGACGGGCCGGATCCAGGTGTTCCGGCCGTCTCCCCACCGCATCATCCGGGGAAACGTCATCTTCGCGACGACCGTCGGGATGGCCTCCGCGAGGATCTCGGACGTGAAGCGCCCCTCGACGACCTTCCTCACGGAGACGTACTCGCCCTTCGGCGTCGAGACGACGCGGAGGGACTCGACGGCGACCCCCTGGCCGCGTGCGAAGCCCTCGGCGGCGCGGGTCGGCCTCCCCTCGGCGTCGTAGGCGACCTTCACGGAGGGGCCGACGGCCTCCACCTCGTGGTCGTCCTGGACCTCGGGGAGGTCGCGGGAGAAGAGGACGAGGCGGCGGCTCGTCGAGTGCGCGAAGAACGTCCCCTCGATCCGCTCGGCGGCGAGGGCGTCGGCGAGGCCGCGGAGGAGGTCGTTGCGCGCCTGCGAGAGGACGCCGGCGGGGATCTCCTCGGCGAGGATTTCGAGCAGGAACTCTGCCATCTCAGGCCTCCTCAGCCTCGACGGCCTCGGCGGCCTCGGGTGCGGGCGGCTCCTTGGGGAGGAGCGGGTGGCCGAGCCCCTCGCGGGAGGCGACCCACGCCTTCGCGCAGCCGACGGCGAGGTCGCGGACCCTCTTGATGACGCCGACGCGCTCCGTCGCCGAGACGGCGCCCCGGGCGTCGAGGAGGTTGAACGTGTGCGAGCACTTCAGCGCCGTCTCGTAGGCCGGGACGACGAGCCCCGCCTCGAGGCAGCGCCGCGACTCGGCCTCGTACTGGTCGAAGAGCTGCGCCAGGAGCGCCGTGTCCGCGACCTCGAAGCCGTACTTCGAGACCTCGTACTCGTCCTGCTTGCGCACCTCTCCGTACCTCACGCCGGGGGCCCACTCGATGTCGAAGACGTTCCGGGTACGCGTGAGGAACATCGTCAGGCGCTCCAGGCCGTAGGTGATCTCGGCGGTGCAGGGAGCGAGGTCGATGCCGCCCGCCTGCTGGAAGTAGGTGAACTGCGTGATCTCCATCCCGTCGAGGAGGACCTGCCAGCCGACGCCCCAGGCGCCGAGCGTCGGCGATTCCCAGTTGTCCTCCTCGAAGCGCAGGTCGTGGTCCGCCGGCTCGATGCCGATGGCCCGCAGGCTGTCGACGTAGAGGTCCTGGATGTCGTCGGGCGA
>CAZNSS010000490.1:0-3472 GCA_964575465.1 uncultured Holophagales bacterium
GCGATCCAGGCGAGCGCGGCCGGGGCGGGTCCGCCGAACGGGTCGACGAGCCACCTCTCCCAGACCGCCGCCGTGAGGAGCGCCGCGGGGGAGGGCGCTTCGGAGCGCTGGACGTAGGCGGCCCCAGCGTGCGCCGCGGCGAGGTAGCTCCGGATTCCGCCCGAGGCCGCGACGACCGGAACATACGGCAGCACCCCGGCCGCGAGTCCCGCGGCGGCGGCCACGACCGCCCTGCGGCGGCCGAAGGGTCTTCGGAGCGCTTCCCGCGCGGCGAAGAGCGAGACCGGGAGGAGCGCGAGCGCCACGTGGGGACGCACGGCGAAGGCGGCGCCGACGGCGACCGCCGCCGCGGCGAGGCTCTTCCCCTCCGCGTCCCGTGAGGCGCGCAGGACGAGGAGCGTCGCGAGGAAGAACGCCGCCGCTCCCGGCGCATCGGAGAGGGGACGGACGGAATGGAGCCAGACCGCCGGGATGAACGCCCAGAGGATCCCCGCCCAGAGCGACTCCTCCCGCCCCGCTCCCAGCTCCCGCGCCAGGAGGACGACGAGGACGACGGCCGCCACGCCTGCGACGGCGGCGATTCCCAGCGTCGCGCCGAACGGGGAGGCGCCGAGAAGGACGAGAAGGCGCGCCGGGAAGACGAACAGCGGGAAGCCGGGCGCGTGGGGATGGTTGAGCCGGACGTCGACACCGTCCCGCGCCGCGGCCCCGAAGAGGAGCTCGTCCCACTCCCACGTGTCCGGCGCGAGCGTCAGCACGCGGAGCGCGACGACGCCGGCGAGCGCCGCGAGGCCGAGCAGCCCCGTCGTGCCCGGGGGAAGGAACGACCCGGCCCGAACGCTCCCTGCGACCGGCGCTGCCGGAACGGCTCCAGGCCCGCTCACGGCCCGTCTTCTCTCCGGTCAGTCCCGGCCCGCCGGCACGGGCCGCACGACCTTCGCCGCGAGGAGCCCGAGCAGGAGGAACGTCCCGAACGAGCCCTGGACGAGGAAGCGATCGAACGTCGTGTCGGCGAGGTAGACCGGGTCCCAGTGGACGAGGTAGGCGACGAACCCGAGGCCGATCGGCGCCAGCAGGAACCCGATGGCGGCGAGGGAGGCCCGCGACCGCAGCACCCGCGGCCGGACGAGAGCGAGGAGGCCCAGGAGCGGGAAGAGGAGCCCCCACGTCCGGAACGTCCCGAGCTTCGCGGCGAGGTGCGGCAGGACCGTGGCCGCCTTGCCCGCCAGGACCGACGGCGTGAAGTCGCCGTGCCGGACGATCGACGCGTAGTCCTCGTCGTAGCGGTTCGGGATGACGGAGCGGTAGGCGCCGAGGAGGAGGGCCGAGCACGCGACGAGGCCGGCCAGCGGAACGACGCCGCGGAGGAGCCGCCGGACTCTCGGCCCTCGCGCGCCGGCGCGGCGCCACAGGCTGCCCAGGGCGACGACGAGCGTCACGAGGAGGAGGGCCGCGACGAGCGGCAGCCCCTCGTTCTTCGTCAGGACGGCCCCGGCGAGGAGGAGTCCCGCGACCGCTCCGGTGCGGGCGCCGGCCCTCCCGCAGAGGAGGACCGCGAGGCCGGCGCCGAGGAACGCTCCCAGGGGCACGTCGGAGTAGGCCCCGGCCGCCCCGCCGTGGCTCTCGAAGGCGAGGAAAGGGGTCATCGCGGCGAGGGAGGTCGCGGCCGCCGCCGCAGGGACGCTCCGCGAGAGGATCCCGACGGAGCGGTAGAGGACGGCGAGGAGCGCGAGGAAGAAGAGCGGGTGGACGCCACGCCCCGCACGCTCGTCCCGCGGCGCATCGACGAGCTCGAGGCCGGTGGCCTGGACGAGCGCGACGAGCGGCGGGTACTGCGGGTGAGAGGTCCAGACCCACGGATCCGTGAACGACGCCGGAGTCGCCGTCCGTTCCATCCGGATGAGGCGGGCCTGCGGGCTCCACGTCATCCGGCCGTCCCAGTCGAGGACGGGCGTCGTCAGGGCGCCGACGAGGAGGACGGCCCCCGAGATGCCGGCGATCGCCCCCGCGCCGATTCCGGCGGCCGTCGCCCGGCGCATCGGGCCGATCGGGAGCGAACGACGAAGGACGACGGCAGCGACGATCAGGGGGAGGAGGACGATCGGCAGGAGCGTCGTCCGGCGGAGCGGGAGACCTCCCGCGCGCGAGGCGGCGAGCGCGGCCGTCCCGCACCACGCCGCGCCGAGAAGCCACGCCATGGCGAGGCGGGAGACGATCGACCGACGAAGGGTCCGGGGAAGGAGGCCCGAGAGCGGCCACCCCGCGATCAGCGGGACGGCGGCGGAGGCGAGCCCCGCGAAGAGCGGGGCGTCTCCCGCGAGAGAGGCCATCAGCGCTCCCTCCGCGCGAACTTCTCGGGGTAGATCCGCCACCGCCCGTCCACGGTCCGGAAGACGGCCTGGACCGAAACGCGGTCCCCGGTCGCGACGCCCCTCGGGACGGTGAAGCGGAAGCCGGCCCGCGGGCAGGGGCCCACGCTGGGAAGGGCCGCCTCCACGTCGGGGCGCGGCTCGCGGATCGCCTCGGGGAAGGGCGCGGGCCTCCCGTTCACGAGCACCGCGGCGACGTCGCACCGGACCGCGTCGTCCCCCTGGCACCACCCGCGGACCCGCACGCTTCCGTCCGGGTCGAAGAGCACCTCGTCCACGTTTCCGAGGAGCGACTCGTCGCGGGTGCCGAGCGCTCCCGGGTCGAACCGCTCGACGAGACCGGTCCACTCCAGGACCGACGGGGCGGTCTCGTCGTCCTCGACGAAGACGGTCACGCGCGGCCGGACCGGCGGCTCCCCCTTCAGCTCGACGTACCGCTGGAGGAGGATCGGCTTCCTCGGCAGGACGGCGTGCCGGAGCGCGATCGCGGTCAGCGAGCCCCGGCCGTAGGGGTCCGCTTCGAGGATGTAGGAGCCCTCGGGCGGCACCGCCGACCGGACCTTCTCGACCGCCTCCAGGAACCCCGGTCCCCTCTCCTTCGCGATCCGCTCCGCGAAAGGCTCCTTCCGCGCGCCGCGGAGCTGCTTGCGCGCCTCCACGATCGCCGTCAGCCAGCCGGGCACGACGACGAGGACGGCCGCGAGGACGGCGAGCCGGGCGAGGAGGGCTCCGCGTCGCGCCCGAAAGCTGGTCGGGGGATCCCCGGAGGGTGCCGGGCTCGAGGACGTCATGGCCGTCGTGGATTCTCGCAGCAGTCGTTCCAGGGAGCCCGGGGCGGGGCGATCGGCCCTCGCGCCGGGGAGAACAGGCGAGAATCGGCCGATGCGCCCTCTCCGCACGCTCCTCGTCGACGCGGCCCTCGCCCTCGCCGCCACCGTCGCGTGGACGTGGCCGCTCGCGCCGCGGCTCGGCGAGGTCCTCCGCGACCGCTACGACGGCCGGACGCAGGCGTGGGTCGTCTCGTGGGTCGCGCACGCCCTGCGGACGTCGCCCCTCGACGTCTTCCAGGCGAACGCCTTCGCCCCCGCGCGCGACGTCCTCGC
>CAZNSS010000491.1:0-3468 GCA_964575465.1 uncultured Holophagales bacterium
GCTCCTGGCGCTCCTCCACCCGATCGCGCCGCACCTCACCGAGGAGTGGCACGAGGAGATGGGGGAGTCCCGGAGCCTCCTCGTATCGGGCTGGCCCGCCTTCGACCCGGAGCTCGCGGTGGAGGAGTCGGTCACGGTTGCCGTCCAGGTGAGCGGAAAGCTGCGCGGGCAGGTCGTCCTGCCGCGCGGGGCCACGCGCGACGACGCTCTCGCCGCCGCGGAGGCGCAGGAGGGGGTCGCGAAGTGGCTCGCGGGCAAGGAGCGGGTGAAGGTCGTCTTCGTCCCCGACCGGCTCCTCAACGTCGTGGTGAAGTGAGGGTGCGGGCGGCGTTCGCGGCGCTCCTCGTGGCCGGCGCCGCCGGCTGTGGCTACTCCCTCGTCGGGACGGGGAGGGGAATCCTTCCCGAGGGGGCGTCCGCCGTCTTCGTCGAGACGTTCGTGAACGAGACGCCGAAGGTCGGCCTCGAGCAGCGGCTGACCGACGCCGTGCTCCGCGAGCTCGCCGGCCGTGCGCGCCTGACGCCCGTTCCCGACAGGTCGAAAGCGGACGTGGAGCTCACCGGGAAGATCCTCTCGTACCAGCTCGTCCCCGTGAGGTACGACGACCAGGGGCGCGCGCTCCAGTACGAGATCGCCGTCGTGGCCCGCGTGAGGCTGGCCGACCGGAAGACCGAGAAGGCCCTCTTCGAGAACCCGTCGTTCATGTTCCGCCAGCCCTACCCCGTGGCCGCGACGAGCGCCAACTACGTCGACATCGAGAACGCGGCGATCGAGGTCCTGGCACGCCCCTTCGCACGGAGCCTCGTCACGACGATCCTCGAGGGGTTCTAGACCAGCCAGGGAGGGGGAGGGCCGGGGGGGCGCCCGAAGGCAAGCCCCCCCGGAGAGTCACGAAGGGCCGGGTCGTCGGGACGAGCTCCCGCGAGGGCCCCGTCTCCGGCCATCCCGGCCCCGGTACCGCGTGCCTCGCGCGGGGGTCAGTCCGCCTTGGCGGTCTTCTTGTTGGCGCCCTTGGCGAGCCGCGACTTGAGGCGCGCGGCCTTGTTCTTGTGAATCGTCCCCTTGCGGGCCGCGACGTCGAGCGAGGAGGCGGCCTTCGGCAGCATCTCCTTCGCCTTCTCGGGGGCCGCGGCGCGGGTCGACTTGACCACGCGGCGGGTCTCGCTCTTCACCGCGCGGTTCCGCGCCTTCTGCTTCTCGTTCTGGGCGGCACGCTTCTTCGCCTGCTTCGTGTTGGCCATCGTTTCCTTTCGGGTCCTGTATCGGGTTCATCCCCCCGGCGCCGGGCCGGGGGACGTTCCAGGGTCAGCGGGTGTCGGAGCCGAGCGCGCGGAGGCGCTGCTTGGCGCTCTTGGCCTCGTCCGAATTCGGGTACTCGTGGACGACGAACTGGAGCTCGACGATCGACTGCGCCTTCTCGCCGAGCTCGAGGTGGGCGAGGCCCTTCCGGAGGTGCGCCGACGCGGCCTTGTCGCTCTGCGGATACGCCTTCAGGAGCTTCTCGAGGGTGGCGATGGCTTCCTTGGGCTTTTTCTGCGCCGACCAGCACTCGGCCGCCCAGAAGAGGGCGTCGTCGGAGAGGTCCGTCTTCGGGTAGCTCTCGACGTACTCGTCGAACCCCTGGCGGGCGAGGTCGAACCGGCCGCGCTGGTAGTCGCCGAGCGCCTGGTTGTAGAGGTCGGCGGGGGCGGCGCGTCCCGTGGCGGGCTTCGGCGCTCCGGCGGCGGGCGCCGGCACGACGGGGACGGGGACCGGGGGACCTCCTGCCGACGCGGAGGCGCCTGCCGGGGCCTGCGTGGAGCCGGGAGCCGCGAGGGGGGAGGCGCCGGGGGCGGGGTCCATCCGCGACTGGGCTTCCGCGATCTGCTGGGAGAGCTGCGCGAGGCGACGGTTCGCGTCCTCGAGCTTTCCGGCGAGGGTCTGGAGCTCACGGGTCAGCTCGTCGAAGCGGGTCCCCATGTCCGCGTTGGAGCGGAGGATCGTGGAGACCTGCTTCGTGAGGTTCTGGTTGAGCTTGTCGACCTCTTCCTTCGAGCTCGTCTGCTTGGCGACCTGCTCGACGCTCTTCTCGACCTCGCCGACGTGGCGGTGGAGCCCTTCGATGTCCGTCCCGGTCACGCAGCCCGTCAGGACGGGAACGACGAAGAGGAGCGCCCCCGCGAGGGGGGCGCTCCGACGGGGCCGTTCGGCGTGCCGAAGGGTCACTTGGCGGTGACGACGAAGTGCCCGCGACGGTTCTGGGTCCACGCGGCCTCGTCGTGGCCCTCGACGAAGGGCCGCTCCTCACCATAGGAGATCGTCGACACGCGAGCCGCGTCGATCCCGAGCGAAACGAGATAGTCCTTCGCGGCGTTGGCGCGCTTGTCGCCGAGGGCCATGTTGTACTTGTTCGAGCCGCGCTCGTCGCAGTGGCCCTCGATCTGGATCTTCACGGTGGGCCACTTCTTCATCCACTCGGCGTTCGCGGCCATCGCGTCGCGCTGGTCGGCGCGGACGTCGTACTGGTCGTAGTCGAAGAAGACGTCCTTGAGGTAGCCCTTGCGGTTCAGCTCCGCGAGGTCGGCCGGAAGCGTCTCGGCCACCGGCTCGGCGACCGGCACGGCGATCGGCGCTTCGGTCGGGACCGGTACGGGAGCCGGGGTCGGAGCTGCGGCCTGGACCTCCGGTGCCGGGGCGGGAGCGGGCTTCTTCGTGCAGCACCCCGCGGTTGCGAGGAGGCCGGCGGCGAGGAAAAGACCCAGGGACCGGAAAGGCTTCGTCATTTCTATCAACCTCCAAGGTTTGAAGGGGATGGTATGCCTCTTCTATTCCGATTGGATTCTAAGCGACGGACGTGCGCGGTACAACCCTGCGACGCGGCCCGCTACTCCGTCGTCCGCTGCCAGACGGGGTAGCCGTTGCTCCCGATCGACGTGAGGACCTTGAAGGCCGAGCCATCGATCCCGGCAGAAACGATCTGGGTCGAGCTGCCCTTCTGCAGCTCCCAGGCGATCCTCGATCCGTCGGGCGACCAGGTGGGGTTTTCGTTCGTGCCGGGGCCGCTCGAGATCTGGACCGTCCGGCCGGTCGTCAGGTCGAGGATGCAGATCTGGAAGTCGCCCTCGTTCCGGCAGGCGTACGCCAGACGCCCGCCGTCGGGCGAGAAGGCCGCCTCGTCGCTCCAGTTCCCGGTCAGTGTCAGCTTCCGGACGTTCGCCCCCTCGAGGTCCATCAGGTAGATCTGCGGCGTGCCCTGCCGGTTCGAGGTGAAGGCGATCTCGCGGCCGTTCGGCGCGAATCGCGGGCTGGAGTCGATGGCGGAGGAGTTCGTCAGGCGCCTCGGGTTCGAGCCGTCCAGGCCGACGACGAAGATCTCGGGGTTCCCGCGGACGCTGCCGGCATAGGCGACGGTCTTGCCGTCCGGCGAGAACGAGGGGGCCGAGTTCAGCTCGGTCGTGACCGGGATCCGGTTCCGCGTCCCGGTCGCGA
>CAZNSS010000492.1:0-3459 GCA_964575465.1 uncultured Holophagales bacterium
CTTCGTCCCGTGCACGTCGCCGGTGACCTACACCAGCCTGGGCGACGGCAGCCACCAGTTCCGCGTGCGCGCCTGCGACGCGGTGGGCAACTGCAGCGCGCCCGCGACCGCGACGTGGACGGTGGCGACGACCCCGCTGACGCTGACGGCCTTCCCGACCGCCCTCGCGAGTCGCAGCCTCGCCGTCCTCGACGCCTTCGGGAGGGGTACGAGCCAGATCACCTGGGCGCCCGCGATCCCCGGCCACGGCATGCCCAAGCTCCGGGCCCTCGACGTCGTCGGCGCCGTCAAGCCGTGGCTCCTCACCGCCATCACCAACCACCAGGGCGGGCAGACGCTGATCACCTATGCCCCCAGCACGAAGTTCTACCTCGCGGATCGCGCGGCGGGGACGCCGTGGGCCGTGCCGCTGCCGTTCCCCGTCCAGGTCGTCGAGCGCGTCGACGTCTACGACGCGGTGCGTGGGCATCGGTTCGTGTCGCTCTACACCTACCACCACGGCGCCTTCGACCCCGACGAGCGCGAGTTCCGGGGCTTCGGCCGGGTGGATACGACGGACACCGACTGGCACGCCGCCTACGAGGGGCAGGGAGACTTCTACAACCTCCCCGCGGCGACGAACGACGAGCGCCCCCAGCCGCCCGTACTCACGAAGACCTGGTACCACCTCGGCATTGCGCGCTACGACGCGAAGCTCACCGCCGCGTACGAGAAGGAATACTGGTCCCCCAGCACGAACCGCCTCCCAGGGCCGGCGTTCCCCCCCGATTGTAGCCTCACCGAGACCAAGGAGGCCCTCCGGGCCCTCCGCGGCCAGATGCTCCGCAGCGAGGTCTTCGGCCTCGACGGCGACGCGAACGACGGAGTCCCCGTCGCGGTGACCGAGACCCGCATGCGCGTCCGCAAGGAACAAGCGCCACGCGGCGGCGCCGGCGCCACGTCGCAATGGGCGGTCATGTTCGTGCACGCCGAGGAGGCACTCTCCTGCCATTACGAGAAGAACGCCTCCGACCCCAGGATCTCCCAGTCCCTCACGCTCGCCGTTGACGCCTACGGCGTCGTCACCAAGTCCGCCACGGTCGGGTACCCGAGAGGGAGCGGCGACACCGAGCAGCAGACCCGGCACATCGCCGTCGGCGAGGTCGACGTCGTCCACGTCACCAGCAGCGTCGACGCCCTCCGCCTCGCCGTCCCGATCTCCGAGCGCGTCTGGGAGCTCCGCAGCACCACCACGCCGACGGGGTTCTTCCGCCCGGAGACGATCCTCGCAGACTTCACCAGCGCGAGCGCCGTTGCCTACGAGACTGCGTTCTCGAGCGGCATGCAGAAGAAGCGCCTCGGCTGGACCAAGCATTGGTACTACGACTCCGCGAACCTCCCGAGCACGCTCTCGTTCGGTACCGCGGACGCGAAGGCCCTCCCCTACGAGAGCCAAGCGCAGGCGTTCACGACGGGGCTCTTCTCGGCCGTGTACGGCAGCGACGTCTCCGGCTCGAACATGACCGCCGCGGGCTACGTCGACGCCGGGAGCGACGGCTATTGGACGAAGTCCGGGCGCGCCGTCATGGACTCGGGCGCGCCGAGCCGCTTCTTCCTGCCGCTGACGTTCAAGGACGCCCTCGACCGCGACGCCGCCACGGTCACGTACGACACCTACAAGATCGCGACGCTCACGGTGACCGACGTCGTCGGCAACGTCTCCACCGCCGACGTCGACTACCGCCTCCTCACCCCGTGGCGGATGACCGACCCCAACGGCAACCGCTCCGAGGTCGCCTTCGACCCGCTCGGCCGCGTCACGAGGATGGCCGTCATGGGCAAGACGTCCGAGAGCCTCGGCGACACCCTCAGCGACCCGACCGTGAAGTTCACGTACGAGCTCGGCCGCTGGGACAGCGACGCCAAGCCGAACCGCGTGAAGGTCGAAGCCCGCGAGACCCACGGAGGCAGCTCCCCCGTCTGGCAGACCTCGTATTCGTATTACGACGGCCTCGGCGGCGTCGCGATGGTCAAGGTCCAGGCCGAGCCCGACGGCACCACCGCGCGCTGGGTCGGTACGGGGCGGAGCGTCGTCAACAACAAGGGCTCCGTCATCAAGCAGTACGAGCCCTACTTCTCGACGAACTACGAATACGAGGACGAGGACGACCTCGTCGCCACCGGCGTCACGCCCATCATGACCTATGACGCCCTGGGAAGATTGAAGCGCGTCGACCTGCCCGACGGCACCTGGTCGCGGACGAGCTTCACCCCGTGGCTGTCGGAGGCGTGGGACGCGAACGACACCGTCGGCGACACCGGGAACATCTGGTACGCGACCAACAACGCCTTCGCCTCCGGGACGCCCGAGAAGCGCGCCGCCGGCCTCGCCATGGCCCACGCGGGCACCAAGACGGTCACCCACTTCGACGCCCTCGGCAGGCCCTACAAGGTCGTCGCCGACCTCGGCGGGAGCTCGACCATCACCACGAAGACCGTGATGGACATCGAGGGGCAGGTCCTCGTCGCCAAGGACGGCAAGGGTCGCGACGCCCTCCAGTACACCTACGCCGTCGACGGCCAGTGCGTGAAGGAGATCGCCCTCGACGCCGGGACCTCGCGGTCCCTCGCGCGGGTGACGGGGAGCCTCGCGTACGCCTGGGACGCCCGCGGGCACCGCGTGCGGCCCGAGTACGACGACGCCGAGCGCGTCCTCCGCGTCTACGTCAAGCTCGGCTCGGGCAGCGAGTGGCTCGCGACCCGCATCCTCTACGGCGAGGGTGAGAGCACGCCGACAGCGAAGAACCTCCGAGGGCGCGCGGTGCTCGTGTTCGACGGCGCCGGCGTCGTCGAGACCTCGGAGTACGACTTCAAGGGGAACCCCGTCACCTGGGAGCGCACCCTCGCCACCACCTACACCTCCGAGCCCGACTGGACGGCCGTCGCCTCGAGTGCGACGATCTCCGCCGCCTTGAGCGCGGCAGGTTCGAGCCTCGAGTCGGAGAGCTGGTCGAAGAGCTTCGCCTTCGACGCGCTCAACCGCGTCACGAGCGCCACGATGCCCGACGCCTCGGAGATCAAGCCGACGTACAACGAGGCGTCCCTCCTCGCCAAGGTCGAGGTCCGGATCCGCGGGGGGAGCGGGTGGACCACGTTCGTCGACGACATCGACTACGACGCCAAGGGCCGGCGGACCCGCATCGATTACGGGAACACGACGTACACCGAATACACGTACGACCCGCTCTCGCAGCGCCTCACGCACCTGAAGACGACGCCGTCCGGAGATTCGAAGAAGCGAGTCGGAGACAACATGGCAGCCCGATATATGATGCCGATTACACTGGCAGTCTCTTGCACGCATGCTGCTCCGAGCGATCCAGTGGTAGACGCGGCTCCCGCAGCAGCAAGAGCGGCCGCGCCGGCTAACGGCGACGCGCTGGCCAAGCTGTGGGATGAGCGCCGGCGTCTGACGCCAAA
>CAZNSS010000493.1:0-3457 GCA_964575465.1 uncultured Holophagales bacterium
GTAGGTCGCGTCGTTGTCGCTCTCGGCGCCGTAGACGACGACGTGCGACCCGCGGACGATCCCGGTGCGGGCGAAGACCAGGCCGAGGACCTCGGGCGGGTACGTCGTGGCGGGGACCCCGCCCGACGAGGAGCGGAGGTTCTCGACGGTGACGCTCTGCGCCCCGTGCAGGTGCGCGGTGAGGAAGTCGCGCATCGGACGGGCGTCGAGGAGGACGAGGTCCTTCGCCTCCAGGTTCGCCTGGAGCCATTCACCCGAGACGACGGCCGGGACCGTCGGGACCTGGGACGCGACGGCAGCGGAGGCGGCCGGGGTCTTCGGTGCGTCGGCTGCGCGGCCGGCTGGAGCGAGGGCGGCGGCGACGACGAGGAGTGGGACGGCGAGGCGGCGGCGGAGGGGCGGCAGGGGCCTCATGCCGCGAATGATGCCAGCAGGCAGGCTATCCTCCGCGCCGCATGCTCAGACGTGTCGGTCTCTGGCTCCTCGCTCTCCTGATCACCCTCTCCTCGGCCGTCTACCAGCGGCTCACCGGGCCGACCCGGCCGGCCCGCGGCACCGTCTCGGTCGGCGGGGCGGAAGTGAAGCTCCGGCTGCTCCGTTCGTGGGCGGGCGAGGGCGACCTCGCGATCGTCGTGCCGGCGCCCGACCCGAAGGTCACCGGGAGCGTGGCGTGGCGCCGCTTCCCGACGAACGACCCCTTCGCCGCACTCCCGCTGGTTCGCGAGGGCGACACGCTGAAGGCCGCCCTCCCGCACCAGCCTCCCGCCGGCAAGCTCGAGTACCAGGTCCGCCTCGAGCGCGAGGGGAAGTCCGTCCTCTTCCCGGAGCGCCCGGCGGTCGCCCGATTCAAGGGAGCGGTCTCGAACGTCGTCATCGTCCCGCACGTCTTCGCGATGTTCACGGGGATGCTCGTCGCGAACGCGGCGGGCCTCCTCGCGCTGCGCGGCGAGAGGAACCTCCTCCGGATCTCCCTCGTCGTCGTCGCCCTCCTCTCGATCGGAGGGCTCTTCCTCGGGCCGCTCGTGCAGAAGCAGGCGTTCGACGCCTACTGGACCGGCTGGCCGTTCGGCGGCGACATGACCGACAACAAGACGGCCGTCGCCGTCCTCGCGTGGGCCGTCGCGGCGTTCCTCGCCCGTGGCGGTCGCGACGCGCGGAAGGCGGTGATCGTCGCGGCGGTCGTGACGCTCGCCGTCTTCATGATCCCCCACAGCGCCTGGGGCTCCCAGATCGACTGGTCGAAGCTCCCGCCGCCGAAGTAGGGGAGGGGCGGCCCGCGAGGGGGGCCGCCCCCCGCGCGGTCGGCCTGCTTCTCGCCGGAACGTTTCGCCGGCTCACTTCCAGGTGAGGGCCCCGGGCATCCGGGGCACCTCTCCGCGCGCTCTCCCGCCCGGAACCCTTTCGCCCCGAACGGGTTGGAGGGTCGCGGCCTTCGTCGGGCCGGGGTGGCTCGGCGCTTGCGCTTCCCGAGGGTGACCCCACCCGAAGGAGGCCGCCATGAGCAACACCCTCTGCATCGTCTCGTCCACGGCCGAACGGAAGGAGCGGGCGGGCGGCAACCGGTGGATCCGGTTCGGCGAGCTCGCGGAGGTCGCCCTCCTCCTGCTGACGCCGCTCGCTCCCGCTCGGGCCGTCCCCGCGACCGACGACGCCGACGCTCCCGCGGAGGCGGCCGACACGGTGAAGGAGGGCGCCGGCGAGGCGCGGAAGGGCGAGGTGACCCGGAGGCGATTCGGCTTCGCGGCCGCGGACCTGGCGGCGGCGCTCGTCGTCCCGTGGGCCCTGGACCACTACGTCGCCGACGAGGAGTGGTCGCACATCTCGATGCGGACCCTCCGCGGGAACGTCCGCGCGGGCTTCTGCTACGACGACGACGACCTCCTGATGAACCAGATGGGCCACCCCCTCCACGGGAGCGCCTACTTCAATGCCGGCAGGACGAACGGGTTCACGTTCTGGGAATCGACGCTCGTCGCGACGCTCGGGAGCCTGGCCTGGGAGTACGGGTTCGAGAACACGGCTCCCTCGAGGAACGACATGCTCAACACGGTCCTCGGCGGCTCGGTCCTCGGGGAGTCCGGCTTCCGGATCTCGCGCGCCCTCCTCGACAACACGTCCACCGGGGTGAACCGCATCTTCCGCGAGCTGGCCGGCGGCCTCGTCAACCCCGTGAGCGGCATCAACCGGCTCGCGACCGGGGAGGCCTGGAAAAGGGCCCCGAACCCGGACGACCGTCTCCCGGACCGCCTCCACACCGAGGTCGCGGTCGGGTGGGCGCGGAACCGCGGCACGCATCACCAGGACCAGGGGTTCGCCGCTCTCGAGCTCCGGTGGAGCGACCCGTTCGCCTCACCGGTGAAGAAGCCCTTCGACTCCTTCGACCTCGCGCTCCGGGCCGCAGCCCCGGCGCGGACGGCCGTGACGACGGCCTCCGTCCGCGGCGTCCTCGGCGCCTGGCGCCTCGGCGAGACGGGAGACGGCCCGGACCACCTTCTCGGCGTCGGGATGCGCTACGACTACCTGACCCCCGATTCCGAGTCGTTTGCGGGCGAGTCGTTCGAGTTCGGTCTCTTCTCCCGGTTCCCGCTCCGGAAGGGCCTCGAGGTGAGGACCGAGGCGCAGGCGGTCGTCTTCCCTATCGCGGCCTTCGAGACCTTCTGCCCGGGGCGCGCGGCACGCGGGGAGGGCCGGACCCATGACTACAGCGTCGGCGGCGGTCCGCGCCTCGACGCCCGCCTGACGAGGGACGGCGTCGACGTCGTCCGCCTCTCGTGGGCCGCGGCGTGGCTCGACACGTCCAACGGCGCCACCTCCTCGACGCGCGTACAGTGGGCCCGGGCCGAGGGGCGGTGGCCCGTCGTCTCGAGACTCACGCTCGGAGCAGCCTGGTCGTGGTACGAACGGTCCTCCTCCTACGCCGGCGGTCCGGCCGTCACGAAGACGCACACCCAGGGGAGCGTCTTCGTCTCCTGGCACTCCCGATAGGATCGCCATGCTGGAAACACGAGAAGCCGACCGCTCCGGAAAGGAAAGCGAAATTTCCGCGCTCCGCTCCGCGCGACGCCCCGGAGGCTTCCGCCGGGCCCGCCGCGTAGCGGCGCTCGCCGTGGCCCTGGCGTTCGGGAACCCGGCCGCCGCCGAAGAGGTGGCGAACGGCGACACCAGCGCTCCCCGGCGCAGCGCCTTCAGCTTCGTCGGCGCGGAGATGGCCCGCTGGGGCTCCGACTCCGTGGCTCTCGTGAAGGCGCCCGCCTCGTGGGATGGGACGGACTGGGAGCGGTTCGGGCTCCTCAGCGCAGGCCTGGGGGGGCTCTTCCTCGTGGACGAGCCGGTCTACGGGTACGTCGAGGACCACCGGACCGAGGCCGGAGACCGGTTCGCCAGGGCCGTGACCCCGTTCGGGCAGGAGTACGCGTTCGGCCTCTCGGTCGGACTCCTCGCCGGGGGTCTCGTCTTC
>CAZNSS010000494.1:0-3437 GCA_964575465.1 uncultured Holophagales bacterium
GCCAGATGACCGGCGTGTCGACGTCCATCAGGAAGCCGAGCGACATGACGCGGACGCCGTACCGCTCGATCGGGACGATCTTCTCCTCCTCGTTCAGGAACGGCTTCTCGTCGATCCCCATCATCATCTGCTGCGACGGCCCGTAGATATCGCAGTCGAGGAGACCGACGGTGTAGCCGAGCTGGCGGAGCGCGAGGGCGAGGTTCGCGGCGACGGTCGACTTGCCGACCCCCCCCTTGCCCGAGGCGACGGCCACCGTGAAGCGCGTGCCGGCGAGGATGTCGGGCCGCGTCCCCTGAGCGCCCGCGAGGTTCACCGGGGCCTGCCCCGTCTCGACCCTGATCGTCACCGACGTGACCCCCGGGAGGGCGCGGAGCGCCGCGTCGCACTCCGACCGGATCTGCTCGGCGACCTCGGCCGAGGCGGTCGTCGTGGAGAGGCGGAACGAGACGTTCCCGCCGCCCACGGCGACGTCCTTGACGAAGCCGAACGAGACGACGTCCCGGCTGAAGCCGGGGTACTTCACCTTCCGGAGCGTGTCGAGGACGGTCTCCTCGTTCAGGGACGGCGTGTTCACGGGGTACCTCCGTTCGGAATCGCCGGCGCGGATGGGCCGGCCTCCGCAGGCTCGCCCCGCAGGGCACCGCGCGGCGGGCGGAGTTTACTCCGAGGAATCGCCCAGCCTGAGGATCTCGGCCCGCACCTTCCCGACGTACTCGCCCCGCTGCGCGAAGGAGTAGCCGCCGGACGGGACCGGGTCCCCGATGCGGACGACGATCTTCCCGCGCCTCACGAGAAGCCCGTCGGCACCCAGGACCGCCCGCGCTCCCGAGATGCCGACCGGGACGATCGGGAGCCCCGTCCGCATCGCGAGGAGGAAGCCCGCCTTCTTGAACTCCCCGAGCCTGCCGTTCCGCGAGCGGGTCCCTTCGGGGAAGACGAGGATCGAGATCCCCTCCTTCAGGCGCTTGCCGATCCGGTCGAACGCCTCGCGGGCCTTGTCCTTCTGCTCGCGGTTCACCGGGATGAACCCGGCGAGCCACATCGACCAGCCGAGGAAAGGGATCCAGAAGAGCTCCTGCTTCGCCACGAAGCGGACGTCGCGCGCGAGCGCGACGAAGATGACGACGATGTCGGCCGCCGAGGTGTGGTTCGCCATGAAGATCGCCCCGGGTACGGACTTCGCGGCCGCGGTCGCCTCCACGACGACCTCGATCCCGGCCGCCTTGAGGAGCGTCCAGGACCACCAGCGCGCCCAGTACTGGTAGACCTTTCCACGAGGCGGGATCCAGGAGGTGAGGATCGCGAGCGAGCCGAAGACAGGGGTCACCACGAGCCCGAAGAGCCACACCCACGCCGTGTAGAGGAGCTGCATCGCGGCAGGAGTCTACCGGTCCCGCCCGTACAATCGCGGCGATGTCCGCGACCCTTCCGGCGGAGGCCCGCCTCGACCCCATCTGGACCCTCCCGCGGCTCCGCCGCTGGTTCCGGAAGGTCTTCCACCACCTCGGCGGGATCGGCCTCCTCACCTGGGACCTGGTCCGTGCCGGCCGGCGGCGCTGGGAGGGGGGCGAGATCCTCCGGCAGATGGACGCCCTCGGGGTCCAGTCGATCTCCATCGCGAACCTCACCTGCCTCTTCACCGGGATGGTCCTCGCCCTCCAGACGGCCCACTCGCTCGGCCAGTTCGGCGGGAAGCTCTTCGTGGGGCGGGCCGTCATCCTCTCCCTCGCGCGGGAGCTGGGGCCGGTCCTCACGGCCCTCATGCTCGCGGCCCGCTGCGGGGCCGGCATCACCGCCGAGCTCGGGACGATGGCCGTCACCGAGCAGGTCGACGCCCTCCGGGCCCTCGGCACCTCGCCGATCCGCAAGCTCGTCCTTCCGCGCGTCGTCGCGCTGACGGTCATGCTCCCCGTCCTCACCCTCATCGCGATCTTCCACGGCATGTTCGGCGGGCTCCTGATGGCCGTCTTCGAGATCAAGATCGGGGCGAGCTTCTACCTCTCGACGACGCTCCAGTCCCTCGGGTACAACGACCTGCTGCACGGGCTCTGCAAGACCCCCGTCTTCGGCCTCGAGATCGCGCTCATCGGCTGCTACAACGGCCTCGGGGCGACCGGCGGGGCCGACGGCGTGGGCCGGGCGACGACGGTGGCCGTCGTCATCTCCTCCATCGCGATCCTCGTCACCGACTTCTTCCTCACGAAGCTCTTCATCGCGCTGCCGATCGGATGAGCGAGACCGTCGTCGAGCTCCGTGGCGTCTCGAAGGCCTTCGGCGGGAAGGTCGTCCTCGACGCCGTCGACCTCTCCGTCCGCCGCGGCGAGGTCCTCGTCATCCTCGGCGGCTCGGGGAGCGGCAAGTCGGTGTCCCTCCGGCACATGAACGGCCTGACGCACCCCGACTCGGGAGAGGTCCTCGTCGAGGGCCTCGAGATCTCGCACCTCGCCGAGGAGGAGCTCGTGCCGGTGCGCCGCAAGGTCGGAATGCTCTTCCAGATGGGCGCCCTCTTCGACTCGATGACCGTCTTCGAGAACCTCGCCTTTTCCCTCTGGGAGCACACCCGGATGACGGAGGCCGAGGTCGCCGCCCGGGTCGCGGAAGTCCTCGGCTTCGTGAACCTCGGAGCCGAGGTGCTGCCGCTCCTCCCCTCCTCCCTGTCGGGGGGGATGAAGAAGAGGGTCTCCCTCGCGCGGACGATCGCGCTCAAGCCCGACGTCCTCCTCTACGACGAGCCGACGACCGGGCTCGACCCGGTCACCTCCATGACGATCAACCGCCTCATCGTCGACCTCAACACGCGCCTCGCGACGACCTCGGTCGTCGTGACGCACGACATCGCGTCGGCCCTCTTCGTGGCCGACCGGATCGCGTTCCTCGAGAAGGGGCGCTTCGCCTTCGTCGGGACCCCCGAAGAGGCCCGCCGCTCCGAGGTGGCCGCCCTCCGCGCCTTCCTGGCCGCGGAGGAGACCCCTCCGGAGTGAGGGAGACCGCACCACCGTGAGAGCCGACATCCGCACCCGTTCCCGCGTCGGGGTCATCGTCTTCGCCTCGCTCCTCCTGTTCGTCGTCATGGTCGTCATCGTCGGGGGGAAGACCGGCTTCTTCATCGCCCGGTCGAGCTACTACGCGCTCTTCTCGAACTCGCAGGGGCTCATGGGAGGGAACCAGGTCCGCCTCGCGGGCGTCACCGTCGGGGCCGTCCAGGAGGTCGAGGTCCCGAAGCAGCCCGGGCAGGACCTCACGGTGAGGTTCGACATCGAGCGCCGCTACCGCCACCTCGTCAGGACCGACAGCCGGGTCGAGATCAAGACGATCGGCCTCCTCGGCGACAAGTACCTCGAGATCACCCCCGGCTCGCCCGACAAGCCGCTTCTCGAGCCCGGCTCGGAGATGGCCGCGATCCGCGGGAGCGAGCTCGACAAGATCCTCGCCGG
>CAZNSS010000495.1:0-3435 GCA_964575465.1 uncultured Holophagales bacterium
TCGCTTTTTATCATGCGCCAGGGCGACATCATGGGGCTTCCCAGCGCCCCGGGAGCCGCGGCGTCGAACCGCCCCCGCCGGATCGCCTCGATGATCCGGCGGTGCTGGAGGTCCATCAGCTGCTTGACGGCCTTCTCGTCCACCTTCCCGTCGGTGACGAGGTCGGAATAGGGGCTCCGCTTCGACAGGAGGATCTGCCCGCCGACGTAGACGAGGGATTCGACGATCGGGTTGCCGAGCCCCCGGTCCTCCGTCTGGACGTGGAAGACGCGGTCCCCGTGCCGTATGTCGGTGTTGAAGCCCGTAATCACGACAGACTGCTGATTCTAGGACCCGGAGGCCCTGCGATCTACCGGCGTCCGCCCGGCCGTCTCTTCGGGAGGAGGCGGGCGAGGTGCGCCCCGGTTGCCGAGCCGGCTGCGGCAGCGACCTCTTCGGGGGTCCCCTCCGCGATGACGAGGCCTCCGCGAGCGCCCCCTTCCGGCCCCAGGTCGACGAGCCGGTCGGCGGTCTTCACGACGTCGAGGTTGTGCTCGATGACGATGACGGTGTTGCCGCGCTCCACGAGGGCGTGGAGGACGAGGAGGAGCTTCTTCACGTCGTCGAAGTGGAGGCCCGTCGTCGGCTCGTCGAGGATGTAGAGCGTCCGGCCGGTGGCCCGGCGCGAGAGCTCGCGGGCGAGCTTCACCCGCTGCGCCTCGCCTCCCGACAGCGTCGTCGCCGGCTGGCCGAGCTTGATGTAGCCCAGCCCGACCTCGACGAGCGTGCCGGCGACGTTCCGGATCGTCGGGACATTCGCGAAGACCTCCGCCGCCTGCTCGGCCGTCAGGTCGAGCACCTCGGCGACGTTGAGCCCCTTGTAGCGGACCTCGAGCGTCTCGCGGTTGTATCTGTGCCCGCCGCAGACGTCGCAGGTGACGTAGACGTCGGGAAGGAAGTGCATCTCGATGGCGATCTGCCCGCCCCCGCCGCACGCCTCGCAGCGCCCCCCCTTCACGTTGAAGGAAAAACGCCCCGGGCCGTAGCCGCGCATCCGCGCTTCGGGCACCTGGGCCATCAGGTCGCGGATCGGGCCGAAGAGGTTCGTGTAGGTCGCCGGGTTCGACCGGGGCGTCCGCCCGATCGGGGACTGGTCGATGTCGATCACCTTGTCGACGTGCTCGAGCCCCTCGATCCGGTCGTGGGCCCCCGGCTTCTCGTGCGACAGGTGGAGCACGCGGGCCGCGGCCCGGAAGAGGATGTCGTTGACCAGGGTCGACTTGCCCGACCCCGAGACCCCGGTGACCGCCGTCAGGCAGCCGAGGGGGAAGCGGACGGTGACGTCCCGCAGGTTGTTCGCCTTCGCGCCGACGACCGAGATCGCCTTCCCGTTCCCCGTCCTCCGGGACGCCGGGACCGGGATCGACAGCTCGCCCGAGAGGTACTTCCCGGTGAGGGAGCGCGGGAAGCGGACGAGCTCGGCGGCCTTCCCCTCCCCGACCACCTCGCCACCGTGGATTCCCGCCCCGGGGCCGAGGTCGACGACGCGATCGGCCGACCGGATCGTCTCCTCGTCGTGCTCGACGACGACGACCGTGTTCCCCAGGTCGCGCATCGCCTTCAGCGTGTCGATGAGCTTGCGGTTGTCCTTCGGATGAAGGCCGATCGACGGCTCGTCGAGGACGTAGAGGACCCCCATCAGCTTCGAGCCGATCTGCGTCGCGAGCCGGATCCGCTGCGCCTCGCCGCCGGAGAGCGTCGCCGAGCCGCGGCCGAGCGAAAGGTAGCCGATGCCGACGTCGTTCAGGAAGCCGAGGCGGTCCTCGATCTCCTTCAGGATCTTCCCGGCGATCTCGCGCTCCCGCGGCAGGGCCTCGAACGTGGCGAAGAACGCCCTGGCGTCCTCGAGCGTCATCCCGGTCAGCGCGTCGATCGCGTGGCCCCGCACCTTCACCGCGAGCGCCTCGGGCTTCAGGCGACGGCCGGCGCAGTCGGGGCAGGGGGTCGACGACATGAACGCCTCGAGCTCCTGCCGGGCCTCCTCGCTCTCGACTTCCTTGTACTTCTCGGTCAGGAGCGGGACGAGCCCCTTGTAGGAGGAGGACCAGACGTACTCCCCCTTCTCGGACTTCCACTTCCACTTGATCTCCTGGTCCTTCGACCCCTGGAGGATCATTTCGCGGACGGAAGCCGGGAGCTTCTTCCACGGCACGTCCATCGAGAACTTCGCCGCCTTCGAGAGCTGCTCGAGCTGCCGGAGGCGCCAGTTCGTCGAGCCGGGCTTCCAGAGCGCGATCGCGCCCTCGGAGATCGAGAGCGACGGGTCGGGGACGAGCCGGTCGGGGTCGACGCGGGGGACCGAGCCGAGCCCCGAGCATCCCGCGCACGCCCCGTAGGGCGAGTTGAACGAGAAGAGGCGCGGGGTGATCTCGGGGAGGGACGTCCCGCAGTCGGGGCAGGCGTACGACGTCGAGAGGGTGTCCTCGGAGGTCGTCGCCCCTTTCCCGTCGACGACCGAGATCGTCACGAGGCCGTTCGAGACCCTCACGGCCGTCTCGAGCGAGTCCGCGAGCCGGCGGCGGGTCTCGTCGTCGCGCCGCACGACGAGGCGGTCGACGATGACGTCGATCGAGTGCTTCTTCTGCTTGTCGAGCTCCGGCGGCTCGGCGAGGTCGACCGTCTCGCCGTCCACCCGCGCCCGCACGAAGCCCTTCTTCGCGAACTCGGCCATCTGCCGCCGGTATTCCCCCTTCTTCCCGCGGACGAACGGCGAGAGGACGAGGAAGCGGGTCCCCTCGGGCATCCCGAGGACCCGGTCGGTCATCTGCTGGATCGTCTGGGCCGAGATCTCCCGCCCGCAGGTGACGCAGTGCGGCTGGCCGATCGAGGCGAAGAGGAGCCTCAGGTAGTCGTGGATCTCCGTCACCGTCCCGACGGTGGAGCGGGGGTTCTTCGACGTCGTCTTCTGCTCGATGGAGATGGCGGGAGAGAGCCCCTCGATCGAGTCGACGTCGGGCTTCTCCATCTGCTCGAGGAACTGCCGGGCGTACGCGGAGAGGGACTCGACGTAGCGCCGCTGCCCCTCGGCGAAGAGCGTGTCGAACGCGAGGGACGACTTCCCCGACCCCGACACCCCCGTCAGGACGACGAGGGCGTTCCGCGGGATCGAAAGGGAGACGTTCTTGAGGTTGTGCTGTCGCGCGCCGCGAATGACGATCGAATCCATGACGTGTCTCACTTCCGCCGGGGGGGAAGGGGGCGGATTATGCCCCCGCCCCCCGCCAGGAGGCCCCATGCCCGCGCTCCCGCTGCACCCTGCCGCCGTCCACTTCCCCGTCGCCGGCGCCTTCTTCGCCGCCGGGGCTCTCGCGCTCGGACTCTGGAAGCCCGTCCAGCGGGCCGCCGCCCTCGCGGGCGCCGCCCTCCTCCTCGCCGCCACGGTCGCGGGAGGGGTCA
>CAZNSS010000496.1:0-3415 GCA_964575465.1 uncultured Holophagales bacterium
CGGCGGAGGGGGCGGGACGAGGCCGAGGGGGCCGTGGAGGTCGCGCGGGAGGGCCGCTTCGTCGAGGACGACCTCCGCGCCGACGAGCGCCTTCAGCCCGGCGGCCTTCGCCGCCTTGAAAAAGCGCGGCGCGCCCGAGACGCCGTTCCGGTCGACGAGGGCGACAGCGGGGAGGCCGAGCGCGGCGGCCCGCTCGACGAGCGTCTCGGGCTCGGAAGCCCCCTCGAGGAACGAGAAGGCCGACGCGACCCGGAGCTCGGCCCAGCGCGCCCGCGGCGGGGCGGAGGGGAGGCCGAAGCGCCGCTTTCGCAGCTCCTCCTTCCGCGCGCCGGGGGAGACGATCTTCCGCGCATCTCCCGGCATGAACATGTCGCGGGCGGGAGGACCGATTTCGGTCATATTCGTAAGTTAGACGTAAGTCATGGATAATTCAAGGGCGGCGCCCTGCGACCGGGCCGGCTCCCGTCCGGTTCGTCGCCCCGGACTCCGTCCCCGGACTCCGCGATTCGGCAGCGTCGCTCCTGCCGCTCCTCCCTCCAGCGGGCAGGCAAGTGAGCCATGTTCGTAAACCCGAACGCGAAAGGGCAGGATTCGCCCGACCCCTTTTCCCTCCACGGGCCCTGGAACCTGCGGGCCCAGCAGCGAAGCTGCCGTTTCCCCATCTCTGCGGTCCCGGAGGGACGCCGTCGGCCGTCGAGGGTCGTCCGTCGTGGGATCGTTCAACGTCCTGCCCGGGGGGATGCCTGCGGCACGGCAGACGGGCACCCACGCTCACGGCGGCATGGTCGTCCTCGGGCGCATGGCGGCGGGCGCAGCGCCTCTTTGACCGGACCCGTCTCGAAACCTATATTCCGACGGAAGTCCAAGACGAATTCGGATCGGCGGCCCGGACCTCCGCCTCGAGGAGAGGAACGATGGGCGAATACCTGCAGCAGCAGCGGAAGCTCCGCGTCACGACGCCGCTCGGGGAGAACGAGCTCCTCCTGAAGGGGTTCTCGGGAAGCGAGGGGATCTCGACCCTCTTCGCCTACCACCTCGACATGGTCGCCGACAGCAAGACGAAGATCGCCTTCGACGCGATCCTCGGGCAGAAGCTCACGATCCACCTCCAGCTCCCCGACGAGAGCGAGACGCACCTGAACGGTCTCTGCGTCCGTTTCGCCCAGTCCGGGCGGGACGACACGTTCACGACCTACGAAGCGGAGATCGTCCCCGACGTCTGGAAGCTGACGCGGAAGGCCCAGAGCCGGATCTTCCAGAGGATGACGGTGCCCGACATCCTCAAGAAGGTCCTGGCGGGATTCACCGTGGACTGGCGGCTCATCCAGAGCTTCGAGCAGCGGGACTACTGCGTCCAGTACCGCGAGACCGACTGGAACTTCGCCGCCCGGCTCATGGAGGAGGAGGGGATCCGCTTCTTCTTCGAGCACTCGGACGGCGACCACAAGATGATCGCCTCCGACAACGCGGGGCAGCACCCCGACCTCCCCGGGGAGAACAGCATCATCTACGAGGAGGTCGAAGGGGGGGTCCGGGACGAGAACCGGATCTGGGCGTGGAAGAAGGAGCAGGAGATGCGTCCCGGGAAGTACGTCCTCTGGGACCACTGCTTCGAGCTCCCCCACAAGCACCTCGACGCCGACGTCGCGATCCGCGCGAGCGTCCCCGTGGGCAAGGAGACCCACAACCTCAAGCTGCCCGGGGTGGACCAGCTGGAGATCTACGACTTCCCGGGCGAGTACGCCCAGCGGTTCGACGGGATCAGCGCCGGCGGCGGAGAGCAGGCCGGCGAGCTGCAGAAGATCTTCCAGGACAACCGGAGGACGGTCGCCATCCGGATGGACGAGGAGACGATGCCCGCCGTCGTCATCCGGGCGAAGACGAACGTCAAGCACCTGGCGTCGGGGTACCGGTTCACGGTCAAGCGGCACTTCAACGCGGACGGGCCCTACGTCGTCACGAGCGTGAGGCACGCGGCGTCGTTCGGCGCCGACTACCGCTCGGGGAAGGAGTCCCCGCTCGGCTACGAGAACGACGTCACGTGCATGCCGGCGGCGATGCCCTACCGGCCGCGCCGGACGACGCCGAAGCCGGTGGTGCAGGGAAGCCAGACGGCGGTCGTCGTGGGGCCGGGCGGAGAGGAGATCTACACCGACAAGTACGGGCGGGTGAAGGTGCAGTTCCACTGGGACCGGGAGGGGAAGAACGACACGAACTCGTCGTGCTGGGTCCGCGTCGGGACGAGCTGGGCGGGGCGACAGTGGGGGGAGATCCGGATCCCGCGCATCGGCCAGGAGGTGATCGTCGACTTCCTCGAGGGCGACCCGGACCAGCCGATCGTCGTCGGCAGCGTCTACAACTCCGACATGATGCCCCCGTACACCCTCCCCGCGAACAAGACGCAGAGCGGCGTGAAGTCGCGCAGCTCCAAGGGCGGGACGACGGCGAACTACAACGAGCTCCGCTTCGAGGACAAGAAGGGGAGCGAGGAGGTCCTCCTCCACGCGGAGAAGGATCTCCTCGTCGAGGTCGAGAACGACGAGACGCGTGACGTCGGCCACGACCGCAAGACGACGATCGGCAACGACTGCACGACGACGATCAAGAACAACCGGAAGACGACCGTCCAGGGCAACCAGGACCTGACCGTTCAGGGGAACCGGACGGACTCGATAACGGGCAACGACAGCGAGACCGTCACGGGAAACCAGTCGCTGACGGTGACGGGAAAGCGCGACAAGACCGTGACCGCGAACGAGACGCAGACGATCGCGGCGAACGAGAGCCTGTCCGTGGGCGGGACGCTCAGCGTGACGAGCGGGGCCGCGCTCTCGGTGACGGTCGGGGGCAGCACGACCGTCACGTCGACGGGGGCGGTCACGATCTCGACGTCGGGGGCGCTTTCCGCCCAGGCGGCCGGCGTGGTCAACATCACCGCGGGCGGGGCCGCGACCGTCAACGTCGGCGGGGCGGCAACCGTCAACGTCGCCGCGACGGCGACGGTCACCGCGGGCGGAGCGGTCGCGATCACCGCCGGAGGCGCGATCACGCTGACGGCCGGCGGCGCCGTGTCCCTGACCGCCTCGGCCATCACGCTCACGTCGGCCGTCGTCACGTGCACCGGCATCCTCGTCGCGACGACGGTCACGACGTCGTCGGTGATCTCGGCGGCCTATACGCCCGGCGCCGGGAACATCCTCTGAGCGGGGGCCGCAGATGCCGCCTTCTCCGCCGCTCCGGGAACGCCTTCGCGACGCCGACGCGGGAGTCCGCCTCGGCGCAGCGGGGGAGGCGTTCCTCGCCGAGGCGCCCCCGTCGGCCTGCCGCCCCGAGCTCGCGCAGCTCCTCGCGGACGAGATCGTCGACACGCGGCGCCTCGCCGAGCTCGCCCTCGGCCGGGTCGGGCGCGAGGCCT
>CAZNSS010000497.1:0-3410 GCA_964575465.1 uncultured Holophagales bacterium
TCGTCTTCACGAAGGGGCACGGGGAGCGCCCGATCGCCGGGCGCGTCCGCGAGGGTTACGAGCGCGTCGTCGCCCTCCTGAAGCAGGACAACTGCACCGTCTCGGAGTGGGACAGCCTCGAGACGCAGAAGGTGCCCGAGGGGACGGACCTCGTCGTCGTCGCCGGGCCGCGCGCCGGCTTCACCTTCCCCGAGACGGACGCGCTCAAGGCCTATCTCGCCGGGGGAGGGCGCGCGCTCCTCCTCCTCGATCCCGAGTTCGCTCCCGGCCCGGGGAACCGGATGGTCGACCTCGGTCTCGGCCCGGTCCTCGAGGCGTACGGCATTCGGATCGGCGACGACATCGTCGTCGATCCGAGGAACGCCCTGCCGCTCATGGGCCCGGAGACCGTCGTCGCACGGAGCTTCCGGGCGCACCCCGTCACGAAGCTCCTCGCGGGGCTCCCGGTCGTCTTCCCGGTCGTCCGCTCCGTCGGCACGGTCGAGAAGGCGCCCGAGGGCGTCACCGCGCAGGTCCTCGTCGAAACCTCGGCGGAAGGGTGGGGCGAGACGAACCTCGCCGACCTCGAGACGAAGGTCGAGAAGGACGCGAAGGACGTTGCCGGGCCCGTGCCGCTCGCGGTCGCCGCCGAGGCGGGGGCCGGGCGGAGGACGCGGCTCGTCGTCGCCGGCGACGCCGACTTCGCCGCGAGCGGCGGCATCTCCAATGCCGCGAACCTCTACCTCGTCACGTCCGCCGTGAACTGGCTCCTCGACCGGGAATCCCTCATCTCGATCCCGCCCAAGTCGACCGAGCAGGTCGCCGTCACGCTCTCGCGCAGCGACATCGCCCGGATCACGATCCTCGTTCTCCTCGTCCTTCCGGCCGCCGCCATCGGGCTCGGCATCCTCGTCTGGCTCAAGAGGCGCCGCTGAGGGAGGGGCCATGTCGACCCGGAAGCTCCTCGTCCTGACCGGCGTCTTCCTCGCCCTCCTCGCCTTCGTCGTCCTCTGGGAGAGGCACCAGCCGACCTCCGAGGAGATGGCGAAGGCGAAGAAGCGCTTCCTCGACCTCGACGCGAAGGAGGTGACGAGCCTCGTCCTCGAACGTCCCGACCAGCCGAAGGTCGAGCTGGCTCGGAAGGACGGGCGGTGGCTCCTCGCCGGGCCGAAGGGAGGGGCCGCCGACGCCGTGGCCGCCGACGGCCTCGTCGCCGACCTCGCACGGCTCGACCTCCTGGGCGAGACCCGGAAGGGCTTCGACCCCAGGGAGTACGGCCTCGAGGCGCCGAAGGCGAAGGTGACGGTGACGATGAAGGACGGCTCCGCCCGGACGATCCTCTTCGGCGCCGCGATCCCTGGGGCCGACGCGACCGCCGCTTCCGAAGGCGGCCGGCTCGGTTCGGTGAAGTTCGCCCCGATCGCCCAGCTGACGAAGCCTTACGACGAGTACCGCTCGAAGAACCTCGTCGACGTCCCTGCCGCCGACGTCACCCGCGTCACGGTCGCCCGCGGGCCGAACCGGGTCGTGGCGGCCCGCGACGCCGGCGGGGCCTGGAGGCTCGAGCAGCCGGTCCAGGACCTCGCCTCGGGGGCGTTCGTCGACCAGCTCCTCGCCGACCTCGCCGGGGTCCGCGCCACGGAGTTCCCGACGGTCGGCCCGGCCGACCTTCCGCGGATCGGGCTGGCGCCCCCGGGGGCCGAGGTCGTCCTCGAGAAGGGGAGCGACGTCGTCGCCCGCCTCGCCTTCGGGGCCGCGAAGGCCGACGCCGCCGGGAAGCTCTTCGCGAGCCGCGACGGGGTCGTCATGGTCGTCGACGACCGGGCGCAGGAGAGTCTCGGCAAGGAGCTCTCCGCCTTCCGGGAGCCGAGGCTCCTCCCGCTCGACACCTGGCTCGTCGCGCGGGTCGTCTTCGAGAGCGACGCGCTCCGCGCCGGGGCCGAGAAGCTCGACGGGACGTGGCGCTCGGCGGGGCGCGAGATTGCCGCCGGCGCCGCCGAGGATCTCCTCGACCGGATCTCGAGGGCCGAGGTCCGGCGGTTCGTGGCCTCGAAGGAGCTCGCGGCGATCGGACTCGCGCCCGCGAAGAAGAAGAAGCCGGTCGCGGGCTCGGTAGAGATCCTCCTCGACAAGGCGAAGGGGCCGCTCCGGGTCGACTTCTACCTCCCGGCCGAGCTCGCAACCGAGAAGGGGGTGGCGGTGCAGGTGACGGGCCGCGGCGACACCCTCGTCGTCGACGCCTCGCTCTGGGACGACGTCCGTTCCCTCGCCGCCCGCCTGAAGACCGCCGCGGACGCCCCCCCGGCCCGGCCCACCGTCTCGCAGCCGGAGCGGAAGGGCGAGACACGGAAGGCAGCACCGCCACTTTCATCCCCCGCGTCCGGGGGCGCGACCCCTCCCCGCTAGCCCTTCTTCGCGGGAGGCGTCCCGGGGGCACCCGGATCTTCGCTCGCCCGGGGCCGGGACGCGACGGAACGGTCGCGGTCCGAGACCTGCCGCTCGAGCACGGCCGCGCGGGCCTTCCTTTCGATCTCCCGCTTGTCCTCCACCTTGTCGACCTTCTTCTTCGAGGTGCTGAGCAGAGAACCGGCGGCGAGGACGAGCCTGAGGTGGAGCTGCCCCGTGAACTTGGTCCCCTCGCCCCGAGCCCCGACGAAGCTCGACCCGCCGAGCTTGGCCTCGGAGAAATCGGCGTGCGAGACGTTCGCTCCCTTGAAGAACGCTCCCTCGAGGACGGCCCCGACGAGGCTCGAGAAGCGGAAGTCGGACCCGGTGAAATCCGCGTCCAGGCACTCGGCGCCGACGAGGTTCGTCCCCGAGAAGTCGGCGCCGGGCGCGAGGACGCCGGCCATCCGCGCGCGTTTCAGGTTGGCCCTGCGGAGGGTCGCCCCGTCGAGGTGCGCCCGCTGGAAGATGCCTCCCTCGAGGTTCGCCTCGGTCAGGTCGGCGCGGGAGAGATCCGCCTCGGTGTAGTTGCCGCCGCGGAGGTTCGCGCCGACGCCGTTCGCCTCCGTCAGCTTCGCCCCGGTGAAGTTCGGGAACTTGAGCTTCGGGGTCCTCAGGTCGAGCTTCTCGATGTTCGCCTGCGTCAGGTCGGTCTCCTCGAGGAGCGCCCCGAGGAAGATCGAGCGCCGGAGGTCGGCTCCCCGCAGGCAGGTCTTCCGTAGGACCGCGTCGGAGAAGTCGGAGGCCTGGGCGATCACCCTCTCGAAGTCGGAGGAGGTGAGGTCGGCCCCGGTGAAGTCCGAGCCGGTGAGGTTGGCGCCGCGGAACGTGATGCGGTGTCCCTTGATGCCGCGGAAGCTCGTCCCCGCGAGCTTCGCGTCCCGGAAGTACGAGAGGGTCAGGTTCGACTTGTCGAACTTGCCGCGCTGGTAGGTGATGCCGTCGAAGATGGCCTGCGACAGGTCGCACTCCTCGAAGACGCAGCC
>CAZNSS010000498.1:0-3405 GCA_964575465.1 uncultured Holophagales bacterium
TCGAGGAGCCAGACGTCCATCGGGGCCGTCGAGCCGGAGAGGACGAGCGCGAGCCTCGTCCCGTCGGGGGAGTAGACGATCGACGACACGACCTCGGCGGGGAGAGCGGGGCCGGGCCTTGTGCGGCCGGAGGCGAGGTCGACGAAGGCGAGCTCGCTCCTTCCTGCGACGTTCCAGACGAGGGCGGCGGTGAGGCCGGCGTCGTCCACCTCGAAGAGCGAGAGCTCGGCGTCGTCGCGCGAGGCAACGACTTCGACGGGCCCCGGCCGGCCGTTCGGCGCGAGGCGGATCCGGGCGAAGGCCGCGAGGTCGCGGCCGGCGTTCGACGAGAGCCAGATCGTCTTGCCGTCCGGGGCGAATGCGCCGCCGCCGAAGCTCGCGGGCCGCTCGTGGGGCGTCAGGAGGAGCTCGGCCCCGGTCTCGAGATCGACGAGCAGGAGGTCGTTGTCGCCGCGCTGGGCCATGCGGGAGAGGAGCGCGAAACGGCCGTCGCAGGAGACGTCGGTGTAGGCGTGGCTCCCGGGGGCGTTCGTCCGGGCCGAAGGCTCGCCCGTGAGCGGATCGAGGAGGTAGGCGTCGATCGTCGCGGCGCTCCTCTCGTTCGACGCGACGAGGAGACGCGAGGCGTCGCGCGTGAAGCCCGACAGGCGGTTCGTCTCGCGTCCACCGGCGGTCAGGAGGCGCAGGCCCGTCCCGTCCGGGCGCGCGACCCAGACCTGCTCGTTCATACCGCCCCCGGGCGCGACGGTGAGGGCGAGGAGCGCGCCGGCCGGGGACCAGCGAACCTGCCCGACCGGGTCCTCGAACGGCGTGACGAGCTCCGGGAAGCCTCCCGCGAGGGGGACCGTCCAGGCCTGCGGTTGCCCGGTCAGGTTCGAGACGAACGCGAGGCGCGAGCCGTCGGGGGAGAAGCTCGGGGACCAGGCCCCGCCGACGCGGGCCATCGCCGCGACCCGCGCCTCGAGGTCGTCGGCCCCGGCCGGGAGAGCGAGGAACGCGGCGGCGAGGATCGGGAGGGCGGTCGTTCTCATGTCCACCTCGGGGGGCCGGGGCTCGGCCGTAATGGCACTCGCGTGGGATCATCTCCCCGGAAGCGAAACCGATGCCTCACACACGTCCCGTCGTCGCGATCACGCTCGGTGACCCGGCCTCGGTCGGGCCGGAAGTCGTCGTGAAGGCCCTTGCCAACGGGGGGCTCCACGAACTCTGCGTCCCGGTCGTCGTCGGCGACCGCCGCATCGTCGAGCGCGCCCTCGACACGACCGCCGTCGCGCTCGGCGTCGCCCCCGTCTCCCGACCCGACGATGCATCCGGGAGGACCGGGCTCGTGGAGGTCCTGGACGTCCCCGCCTACGGCGTCGACGGGATCGAATGGGGGCGCGTCCAGGCGAACGCCGGTCGGGCCGCGTTCGAGTCGATCCGCGTCGCCATCGAGCTCGCGCTCGGGCGCGAGGTGGACGCCGTGGCGACGGCGCCGGTCAACAAGGAGGCATTCCGCGCTGCCGGCGTCACGCAGATCGGCCACACGGAAATTTTCGGGGAGCTGACGGGGACGCCCGAGCCCCTGACGATGTTCGAGGTGAAGTCGCTCCGGATCTTCTTCCTCACCCGCCACCTCCCGCTTGCCGAGGCGATCCGGAGGATCACCGCCGAGAGGACGCTCGACGCCCTCTCTCGCGCGGCGGACGCGCTCCGGACGCTCGGCGTCGAGGCTCCCCGCATCGCCGTCGCCGCGCTGAACCCGCACGGCGGCGAGCACGGTCTCTTCGGCGACGAGGAGGAGCGCGAGCTGCGGCCCGCCGTGGCGAAGGCGTGCGCCGCCGGCATCGACGCCCACGGCCCGTACCCGGCCGACTCGGTCTTCTGGCACGCGGCCGAAGGGCGCTTCGACGCGGTTCTCTCGCTCTACCACGACCAGGGGCACGTGGCCGCGAAGATGTACGACTTCGAGCGGACGGTCTCCATCACCTGCGGCCTCCCGTTCCTCCGGACGTCGGTCGACCACGGGACCGCCTTCGACATCGCCGGGACGGGCCTGGCGAGCGCGGTGAGCATGGTGGAGGCGGTGCGGGCGGCGGCGCGCTACGCGTTCGCCGTGAGGCCCCGGAACGGCTGATCAGCCGCCGCGTTCGAGCGCGGCGACGCGGCAGGCGATCGCCGGCGAAGCCCAGCACCAGAGCCCGAGCGACACCAGGCCGGCACGGCGGCAGGCGCCTCGGTAGAACCCGGCTCTTCGCGGGCGGAAGCCGGCGACGTCTCCCTCGAAGTCGTCCTCCGAGGTGAAGGCCTCGATCCAGAGGACGCCGCGGCAGAGGCGGGCCAGGGTCCGGATGCCTCGCCTCGCCTCGGCGTCACCGACGTAGTGCAGGACGTCGGAGCAGACGACGAGGTCGAAAGGCCCGCCCAGGGGGAGGCCGTCGAGGTCGTCGAGGCCCCCGTGGAGGACGCCGCGGCTCCGGCCGTAGCGTTCCGCCGCCCAGGCGCTCGGGTCGACGCCGACGTACCGGAGGCGAGGGTTGATGCGGAGGAGGGCGGCCCGCCAGGGGGCCTCGCCGCAGCCGACGTCGAGCGCGTTCCGAACCCGCCTCTCGAGGAGGTGCTCGGTCACGGCGGCCGCGAGGGCCGCCTTCCGCCCGACGAGCGCTCGGTGCGACGCGCGCGCCCTCCGGTCGCCGTACCAGCGCTCGAAGTAGCCGGCGTCGTAGCGCTTCGGAGGGGCCGGCCCACGGGACGTCATCGCCGGCATTTTCCACGATGGCGGCCCCGTGTTCCTTCCGGAAGCCACGGGGGCGACAATGAGGGCGCGAGGGACAGAGCATGACGACCCACGACGGCCCGCCGACCGCGGAGCCCGCCGCCGCCCAACGGAACGACTTCATCTACTCGACGACCCGCGAGCCGCACGCCGGGCGCGCCCGGGAGATCATGAAGCGGCATCCCGCCATCCGCGAGCTCGTGGGCCGGAACCCCTGGAGCGCCCTCCTCGTGCTCGTCCTCGTCGCCTTCCAGACCGGCGCCGCGTGGCTCCTTCGCGACGAGCCGGTCTGGGTCATCCTCGTCGCCGCATTCGCCGTCGGGGCGTTCGTGAGCCACTCCCTCTGGGTCCTCATCCACGAGTGCTCGCACAACCTCGTCTTCCCGAGCGCCACCTGGAACCGCTTCGTCGCCATCGCGGCGAACCTCCCGCACCTCCTCCCGAGCGCGGTCTCGTTCCAGAAGTACCACCTGAAGCACCACGCCTTCCAGGGCGTCTACGAGCTCGACGCAGACCTGGCGAACCGCTGGGAGGCCCGCCTCGTCGGAAGGACGTTCGTCGGGAAGGCGCTCTGGCTCCTCCTCTTCCCGATCTTCCAGGTGACGCGGCCGCCGAGGCTGAAGGAGATCCGCCTCTTCGACGGCTGGGTC
>CAZNSS010000499.1:0-3403 GCA_964575465.1 uncultured Holophagales bacterium
TGCTTCAAGATCCTCGGCGAGTACCGCGACCTGCGCATCGGCGCGGTCCCGACGAAGGACTTCCGGATCGGCCTGAACCTGAAGAACATCGGCAGCTTCCTCGACTTCACCGGTCGGATCTCGAACTGAGCGGGCCGGTCCTGGTGTCGGGCGGGACCGGGGAGACGGCGATGGGCGAACGGACCCTCGGCTCGACCGAAGCGAAGCGGAAGGCCGTCCACGTCGGGATGGCGGCCTTCGGCCTCCTTCTCCGGTGGCTCGACTGGAGGGGGGCGGCGCTCTGCGCGCTCGCGGCCCTCGCGTTCAACCTCTTCGTCCTTCCGCGCCTCGGCGGTCGCGCCCTCTTCCGCGAGGACGACCGAGCGCGCGGCTACCCCGTCGGGATCCTCCTCTACCCGCTCGTCATCCTCGCTCTCGTCCTCCTCTTCCGCGACCGGCTCGACCTCGCCGCCGCCGGCTGGGGCTTCCTCGCCTTCGGCGACGGCTTCGCGACCCTCGTCGGCGTCTCGCTCGGAGGCCCGCGCCTCCCCTGGAACCCCCGCAAGAGATGGAGCGGTTTCGCCGGCTACGTCCTCTTCGGGAGCCTCGGCGCCGTCGGCCTCGCCTCCTTCGTCGCGGGGCGCCCTCCCTCCGCCTTCGAAACCGTGGCGTTCGTCCTCGCCGGCCTCGCCGGGGCCGTCGTCGAGAGCCTCCCCTCCGAGCTGGACGACAACCTCGTCCCGCCCCTCGCGGCGGCAGGCGCCCTCGCCGCGCTCCTCGCGGCGCTCCCGAACGCGGCCTCGCTCCTCTCGCCGGCCTCTCTCCGGCAGCTCCTCCTCGGCCTCGCGGTGAACGTCTTCGTCTCGAGCGCCGCGGCCCTCCTCCGCGTCGTCCGTCCCTCCGGGGCGCTCGCGGGAGGCCTCGCCGGGGCCCTCGTCCTCGGCCTCGGAGGCTGGGCACCGTACGCCCTCCTCTGGGCCTTCTTCGCGGGCGGGACCCTGACGACCCGCTTCGGGAGGAAGCGGAAGGAGGCGATGGGGAAGGCGGAGGAAGCGGGAGGGCGGCGCGGCGCGGCGAACGTCCTCGCGAACTGCAGCGTCGCGACGTTCCTCGTGGCGTGCGCCGCGCTGACTCCCGGCTCGGCGCCGGTTCTCCACCTCGCCGCCGCGGCGGCCTTCGCGACGGCCCTCATGGACACCGTGGGGACGGAAGTGGGGCAGGCCCTCCGGACGCCCACCGTCCTCCTGCCGGACTTCCGCCGCGTCCCGCCCGGGACCGACGGCGCCGTCTCCGTCGGTGGGACTCTCGCCGGCCTCCTCGCGGCCCTCCTCCTGGCGTTCCTCGGGTCGACCCTCGGCCTCTACCCACCCTCCGGCGTTCCCGTCGTCGTCGCCGCCGCCTTCGCCGGCACCGTCGTCGAGAGCCTCCTCGGCCGCGACGGCGCACCCTGGCGCGTCACGAACGGCCACGTCCTGAACTTCCTCAACACCCTCGCCGGCGCCGCCCTCGCCCTCCTCCTCGGATAGTGGGGTCTGGTCTGCACTCTACACTCTGCGCGGACCGTATCGCACGGCAGGGTGCCCTGACACGGCACAACCCGGAGATCCCGGAGATCCCGGAGATCCCAGCCTCACCGTCTCGCCGACTCCGCGAGGGGACTCGTGCGGGGCGGAGCGTCTCGCGGCCTCCGGGCTCGCCCGGACGACCCGCCATCGAATCCGCCGCGGCCGGGCGGAGGGCCCGCGCAGCGGAGGCGATGCGGGTCGCGCGCGCGCAGGGCGAGCCGTGGGATGTCCCTCCCTCCCGCGACTCGTGCGGCACGGCGAGGTGGCCTGGCCGGACGTTGGTCTCCCTGGTCTCCCTGGTCGTGTCCCTTCCTGACGAGAAGGGCTGGCCTGGCCCTAATCCCGTTCCGGAAAAGTTCTCGTAGAATAGAAAATCAAGACCTGACCCCGAGGCGTTCGATCAGGAAGGTGGCGACGTGCTCGGCGTAGGTGCCCTGGCCGAAGCCGGCGTCGTAGCCGAGCTCGACGGCGAGCTTGTTGCTGATCCGGGAGCCGCCGGCGCAGACGACGAAGCGCTCGCGGAGTCCACGCGCCTCGAGGAGCTCGATGAGCTCCGTCAGGTTGCGGATGTGGACGTCCTTCTGGGTCACGATCTGGCTCACGAGGATCGCGTCCGCGTTCACCTTCACGGCGTAGTCGATCAGCTTCTCGTTCGGGACCTGCGCGCCGAGGTTGTGGGCCTCCACCTCCGGGTAGCGCTCCAGGCCGTAGTGGTGGTTGTAGCCCTTCATGTTCATGATGGCGTCGATCCCCACCGTGTGCGCGTCGAAGCCCGTGCAGGCGCCGACGACGACGACCTTCCGCCCGAGCTTCGCGCGGATCGCCTCGCACGCCTCGTTCATCGAGTAGAGCTTCTCGCCCGTCGCCTCCTCGACGTGGATCGTGTCGAGGTCGACGGCGACCTCCGTCCGCCCGTAGGCGACGTAGAAGCTGAAGTCTCCGGAGAGGGGAGCCGCGTGGACCACCTCGGCGTGGCGGAAGCCGAGCTTCTCGACGAAGAGCCTCGCCGCCTCGCGGCCGCGGGGGCCGAAGGGGACGGGGAGGGTGAAGGAGAGCTGGACGGCCCCGTCGTCCAGGGTGTCGCCGTAGGGCCTCACGATCGTCGTCATGTGCGCCTCAGAGCCCCAGCTCGCGGTGGAGGTGTTCCTCGAAGGGGTTCCAGTAGCCGTCGGCCTTTTTCCGGAGGCCGTCGAGCCCCTTCCCCATGTCGCGCGGCCGCTTGATGTCGGCGAAGAGACCCTGCTCGATGGCCGGCATGAGGCCCAGCGCCTCGATCTTCTCGAGAAACGCGACCGTCTCCTCGAGAACGGCGTGCGCCCGCTTCACGATCGCCCCGTCCTTCCGGAACTCCACCTCCGCCCCGAGGTCGGCCATGTTGTTCATGACGTACTTCGCGTTCTCGAGGGCGAGGAAGCGGTCCTGCATGAACGGCGTGTGGATCGCCTCGGTCAGCATCCCGAGGAGGTGGATGCCCTGGCCCGTCATCTGCGAGACGAAGTTGAAGAGGGCGTTCTGCACGACGCCCCGGAAGATGTCGCCCGTCATGAACTTCGTCGGCGGCATGTACTTCAGCGGCGCCTCCGGGAAGATCTCCCGCGCCATGAGGGCCTGCGAGAGCTCCATCAGGAAGCCGTTCCGGATCGCCGGGTCCATCTCGAAGGCGTGGCCGAGGCCCATCTGCCAGGGCTCGAGCCCCGCGGCGAAGGCGAATCGCTCGTTCAGGAACTGGCTCGCGAGGACCGTGCAGGCCTTCTCCACCGCGTCGGACGTCGTCAGGTAGTTGTCCTCGCCCGTGTTGATGATGACGCCCGCCCAGGCGTTGATCATCCGGCTGAACTTCTGGTCGACGAACGTCCGGT
>CAZNSS010000500.1:0-3403 GCA_964575465.1 uncultured Holophagales bacterium
GTCGTAGTCGCGCCGGCTCACCGCCTGCTGCTCGGCGAGGGGCTTCAGCCGGTCGACGTCCTGCTGGGCCTGCACCAGCTTGGCCTGCGCGGTGGCGACGTTCGCCTTCGCCTGGGCCACCGTCGCCTCGAGCGGCTTCGGGTCGATGGTGTAGAGGAGATCCCCTTCCTTGACGTAGTCGCCCTCGCGGAAGTTGACGCTCTCGAGATACCCCTCGACCCGCGCCCGGATCTCGACGTCCTTCGAGCCCGCCGTCTGGCCGACGAGCTCCATCGTCACCGGCACGTCCTTCTGGACGGCAGGCGTGACGTAGACCTCGGGCGTCGGGAGGGTGAACGCTTCCTCCTTTCCGCAGCCTGCGACGGCGAGGAGGGAGAGGGCGGCGGCGAGAGACGCGATTCTGCGGCTCGTCGTCCTGTGGCGGCATCCGGAGTCGGCGGTGCTCATCGAACGTCATCCTCCAGGGGCGCGCGCCCCTCGAATACCGTTTCGGTCGACCCGGACAGAAGAACGGGGTCATGTAGCCGGGACTGCTGATTATGGGGCCGGGACACGGCACGTCGTCGCACGTGGCGAATGGCGTGCAGGACGGGTGGCAGATTCCCGGCTGACGCGCTCCGGAGGGGGGGAAGGTGCGGGAGGAGGGATGCGACCCGGGCGATCCGGCCCGGCCCGGTTCCCCCGGGCCGGGCGCGTTCGATGCCTGCGGCTACTTCTTCCTGAGCAGGGTCAGCTTCATCGCCTTGCCGGCGAGGTTGGCAGAACCCTCGACCCCGGCAGGCGTGCACGTGAGAACCCAGACGACCCCGTTCTTGGGGTTCGTCAGGATCACCTGGTTTCCGCTGACGCCTCCGGGCATCGTGAGCTGCTGGTTGCCCGACGTGACGGCGAACTCCACGTAGGAGCCGTCGTTCTTCGCGACCTTGATGGTCCCCTTGCCGGCGACCGTCTTGTCCTCGGACGCGACCGCGAAGTCGAAGGAGGTCCCGACCTTGAGCCCCTCGCCGCACTGGGCCGGGGCGGACGGGGCGAACGCGAGGGTGGCGAGGACGAGGACGGAGGCGCCGATGAGGAACGGATGACGCATGTTGGAGATCTCCCTTCGGCGGGAATGATAGTTCGGCCACGGCGCCGGGGATGCCGTCGCGACGGAACCGTCGATTTTCGGCAACGCACCCGGTCCGCTCCGGATCCCGTTCCCGGTGCTAGCCTCTCCTCCTGTGATTCGACAGGGCGGGCGCGAGAATCCCGGCTCGGATGTCCCGGCCAGGGGTCGTCGCAGGACGTCGGGCCTTCGTTCGGCGCGGCGTCGCCTCCGGGCGGGCCTCGTCGTCGGCCTCCTCTGGTTCGTCGTCGGGCCGCTCCGCGCGCAGCCGGCCGACCCCGCTGCCGCCAGGCCCCCCGTCGCGCCGGCGTCCAAGACCGCAAAGAAGCCCGCCGCGCTGAACAGGGCGACGAAGGACCCCTTCACGGCCGCCCAGAGGCGGGAGCTCGAAAGGCTCCTCGAGGCGGAACGCCAGGCCCTCGCGTCGGAGCGGGCGGAGATCGAGGCGGCCCTGGCCCGGCTCAGGGCCGAGAGCGAGGCCCTGGAGCGCGAGAAGGCCGACGTCGCGGCGCGGAAGCAGGCGAACGACGAGCAGGCCGCGAAGCTCGAGGTCCTCCGGCTGGAGGTCGAGCGACAGAAGATCCGGCTCGACGAAGTCGTCCAGTCGATCCCCGCGGGCATCCAGCCCTCCCAGGAGCTCGTGGAGCGGCTCGCGAGGCTCGAGGAGGCCTCGAAGCAGAAGCCGGACCTCCCTCCGGAGGTCGTCTCGGCCGGGGACTTCCCGGGCTCCATCCGCATCCCCGGCGCCCCCGCGGCCATCAAGTTCGGCGGATCCGTCTGGGTGAGCGCGGTGAGCACGTTCGACTCCCTCGGATCCGACGACCGCTTCCTCACCTGGACGATCCCGGTCGTCGGCGCCCCGGAAGCCGGGAAGGGGCCGAGGACGTCCTTCTGGGCGAACCCGAGCAGCCTCAACTTCGAAGCGCGGACGAAGGGGCCGGGCGAGCGGACGATCCGAGCCTTCGTCGAGGGGGACTTTGCCGGCACCTCGAACGGCTTCAGGCTCCGCCACGCCTACGTCCAGGCCGGCGGCTTCCTCGCCGGCCAGACCTGGTCGACGTTCTCGGACCCCGACGCGGAGAACGGCGACATCGACTTCGAGGGCGTGAACGCCGAGAACGTCCAGCGTCAGGCCCAGTTCCGGTACTCGCGCCGATTCAGCCCCGCGCTCCGCCTGGCGGCCTCCGTCGAGTACCCCAACGCCTCGCTCACGGACGTCGACGGGACGATCGTGAAGAGCGTGAACCAGGTCCCCGACCTGATCGTCCGCGGGACCTTTACGCCGGCGAAGGCGACGCGCCTGCAGGGCGCGGCCGTCCTCAGGAGCATTCGCGGCGAGTCGGCGAGCCGGCCGAACGAGATCGACCAGGCCACGGGCTGGGGGCTCTCCGCGAGCGGGACGCTCTCGGAGCTCCCGTGGGACCGGGACGACCTCTTCACCTTCCAGGTGAACGGCGGCGAGGGGATCGCCCGCTTCATCAACGACCTGAACTCGGCGGGGGGGCAGGACGGCGCGTTCGACCCCGTGACCGGCGAGCTCGAGCTCCTCTCGCACTGGGGCTGGTACGGCTCCTACCTCCACCGCTGGCGAGGTAAGGCCGGGGAGGTCGGCGACTTCCGCTCGTCGCTCATCTGGGGCACCGTCCGCGTCGACAACCTCGCCTTCCAGCCCGGGAGCGCGTACCGGCGAACGCACCGCCTGGGCCTGAACCTCGTCTGGACACCGGTCCGGAGCGGCCAGGTCGGAATCCAGTACATCTGGGGGCAGCGGGTCAACAAGGACGGTGCCTCCGGGGAGGCCCGCCAGCTCCAGGTCCGCGCGCGATACGTCTTCTAGGACATGCCGACCGGCCGGCGACGGCATATGCTTTGCGCTCCGCTCCTCGGAAGCCCGTTCCGCTCTCGCCAGGAGACGATTCGACGGAACCTTCCCGACCCGGTGGAAAGGAAACAGAGAAGATGGTGAACGACCTGTCCCGAACCCAGCGACGGATCTCGAGAGGCGCCGTCGCGCTGGTGTGCGCCTGCCTCCTCGTCCCCGGGGAGGGCGCCCTCCTCGCGCAGTCGGCCCCCGCCGCGCCGGCGCCAGCCGGGGCGAAACTCTCGGCGGACCAGCTCGACTCGCTCGTGGCGCCGATCGCGCTCTACCCCGACTCGCTGCTGGCCCAGACCCTCGCGGCCTCCACGTACCCGCTGGAGATCATCCAGCTGCAGCAGTGGCTCGCGAAGAACAAGAACCTGAAGGACAAGGCCCTCGCCGACGCCGTCGCCAAGCAGCCGTGGGACCCGGCCGTCCAG
>CAZNSS010000501.1:0-3403 GCA_964575465.1 uncultured Holophagales bacterium
AAGTGCGGGATCGCCTCCGCGGGCTTCCCCACGGCGACGAGGGCGAGCGCGAGGTTGTTGCGCGGCTCGAGGAGGTCGGGCCTCTCTGCGAGGGCCCGCCCGTACTGGCCGATCGCCTCGCCGGGCCGCCCGGTCACGAAGAGGGCGTTGCCGAGGTTCACGTGGGCGTCCGGGTAGCCGGGCCAGATCGCGAGAGCCCGCTCGTAGTAGCCGATCGCCTCGTAGACCCGCCCCTTCCGGGCCAGGACGTAGCCGCAGTTGTTCAGCGCCGCCTCGTACTCCGGGTTCCACCGGAGCGACTCGAAGAAGAGCCGCTCGGCCTCGGCGTCGTCGTGACGCTCGAGGCTGATCACGCCGAGGTTGTTGAGCGCCAGCCAGCAGCCCGGGTTGCGCTCGAGCGTCGCGCGCCAGAGCGTCTCGCTCGACGCGTACAGGCGGCTCTGGCGGGACGCGAGGACCACGAGCGCGCCGAGGACGAGGAGGGCCGCCGCCGGAGCCGCCCGCCGGAGTGCGCCCGACGCCCGTTCCCGCCACGCCGCCGCGAGGGCGCAGGCGAGGACGATCGGGCCGAGGCTCGCGAGGTACTGGAAGTGGTCGGCGACGTACGAGAAGCGGAACGGGTAGACGTCGACGAAGCCGAGCGCCGGGAGGAGCGCGAGGACGAAGAAGAGCAGCGCGGCGAGCGGACCGCGCCACTTCTTCCGGAGCGCCCAGGCCGCGACGAGAAGGAGAAGCGCGCCGGCCGGGAAGAGAAAGGCCCACCACGCGGGCCGGCCGAGGTCCCATCGCGGGTAGAGGAAGACGAGCTCGGCGGGCCAGACGAGCTTTCCGAGGTAGAACCAGATCGCGCGGCCGGCGAGGAGGAGACGCTCCTTCGCGCCGAGGCCGAAGTGGACCGCGAGGCCGCCGATGACGTACTGCCGCTCGACCCACGCCGTCACGAGCCCCGCGGCGAGGCCGAGGGCGAAGAACGGGACGAGCGGCAGGACGTCGCGCCGCGGCTCGAGGCGTCCGCGACGCCACCAGAAGGCGACGAGGAGCGCGGCGGGGAGGACGGCGACGACCGTCTTCGCGAGGAGCCCGAGGACGAAGAGGGCGAGCGCCAGGGCGTACGCCCGCTTCCTCCGCGCCTCGTCGAAGCGGAGGTACGCGAGCGCCGCCGCGGCGAAGAGCGCTCCCGAGAGCGTGTTCTTGAGCTCCGTGATCCAGGCGACCGACTCGACGTGGACCGGGTGCAGGGCGAAAACGGCCGCGGCGAGGAGCGCTCCCGGGACCTCGAGCCTCCGGAGGAGCGCGAAGAGGAGGAGCGACGTCGCCAGGTGGAACGCGACGTTCACGAGGTGGTACCCGAGCGTCTCGTCGCCCCAGAGCCGGCTCTGGACCCAGAACGCGGTGTGCGTGAGCGGGTAGTACTGCTGGGTCGCCCCGGGCTCGAGCCAGATCCTGCGGAGCCCGTCGAGCGGCCGCAGCTGGGGCCGGGTCATGTGCGCCGCGTCGTCCCACACCGGGGCTCCGTGCCACGCCGGCCGGTAGGCGAGGAACGTCGCGACGCCGAGCAGGGCCAGGAGGGCGAGCGTGCGGGCCGCGCCGCCCGCGACACCCCGGTTCCCCTCCGCGCCGGGCGCCCCCTTCCGGGCCGATCGGGCGCGCTGCCGCCTCGCCACGCGGGCCCGCTCCGGCTACTTCGCCGGGGCCGCCTTCTCCTTCGGCGGCGCGGGGAGGATCGTCACGTTCGCGAGGTCGACGTCGACCGTCCCCTCGATCCGGTTCCCCTTCTCGACGTTCCGGAAGACGCTGTCCTTCACCGAGAGGGCCCGGATCGGCGCCCCGTCGATCGCCCGGAGGGAGAGGGCGTACGCCGCCTTCCCGACCGACATCCTCTCGACGCGGACGTCCCGAACCGTCGGGAGGAAGGAGCCCTTCGCCCCCTCCTCGTAGAGCATGTCGACGTCGATCGCGCTCCCGACCTCGCCGATCGTCACGTCCCTGACGAAGACGTTCTCGACGACGCCGCCGCGGACCGCGTTCGTCTTGATCCTGAGGCCCCGCTCGAGGTCGGGGCTCGACATCTCGCACTTCTCGACGAAGACGTCGCGGGCCCCTCCGCTCACCTCGCTCCCGATCGTCACGCCGCCGTGCCCCGCCTTCATCGTGCAGCGGCGGACGACGACCCGCTCGACCGGCGTTGCGAGCCGGCGGCCGTCGGCGTTCCGCCCCGACTTCAGCGCGATGCAGTCGTCGCCCGTGTCGAAGAGCGAATCCTCGATCAGGACGTCCGAGGACGACTCGGGGTCGCACCCGTCGTTGTTCGGCCCGTGCGAGACGACCTTCACGTTCCTCACCGTGACGTTCCGCGAGAGGACCGGGTGGATCACCCAGAACGGGGCGTTCGTGATCGTGACCCCTTCGATCAGGACGTTCCGGCAGCGGTACGGCTCGACGAACGGGGGCCGGAGGCGGTTCCCCGCCCCGAAGACGCGGCTTGCGACCGGAACGCCGTCCTCGCCCATCTTCAGGAGCCGGTCCCGGTCGCCCTGCTGCCCGGCCGCGCCCCGCGCCTTCCAGGGCCACCAGTGCTCCGCGTCGGCGCCCCCGTCGAGAGTCCCCTCGCCCGTCAGCGCGATCGACTCCTCGTCGAGCGCGTAGACGAGCGGCGAGTACCCCATCAGCTCCACGCCTTCCCACCGCGTCAGGACCGGCGGAAGGAAGCGGGCGGGGTCCGTCGAGAAGCGGACGACGGCCCCCTTCTCGAGGTGGAGGTTCACGCGGCTCCGGAGCCGGATCGCCCCGGTGAGGTAGACCCCCTCGGGGACGATCACGCGGCCGCCCCCGGCCTTCGCGCACGCCTCGATCGCCCGGCCGAACGCCGCCGAGGCGTCGGTCTTCGCGTCTCCCTTCGCGCCGAACCTCGTCACGGCGAAGTCCTTCGCGGGGAACTCCGGGGCGACGATGCGGGAGAGGATCCCGGGCAGGCGCTCCCACGGGTCGCCGGAAGACGGCGCGCCTGCGGGCTGCGCGAGGAGGGCGGACGCGGCGAGCGCGGCGCAGGAGAGCGCGAGCGCCGCGGCGTGCGCTCCTCGGAAGCGGGACCTCACAGCTCGCCCAGCGGGACGCCCTGCATGTCGTCGAACTCCTGGTTCTCGCCCCCCATCGCCCAGACGAACGCGTAGCGGCTCGTCGCGGCGGCGAAGTGCATCGACCAGGAGGGGGAGAGGACGACCTGGAGGTTGCGGACGACGAGGTGCCGTGTCTCGCCGGGCCGCCCCATGAAGTGGAAGACGACGGCGTCCGGCTCGAGGTCGAAGTAGAGGTAGACCTCGGTCCGCCGCGCGTGCCGGTGGGGGGGCATCGTGTTCCAGACGCTTCCCGTCGCGAGGTCCGTCACGCCCATGACGAGCTGGCC
>CAZNSS010000502.1:0-3401 GCA_964575465.1 uncultured Holophagales bacterium
GCCCCCGAGGCGCGCCAGGCGGCGACGACGGAGTCGCGGCGCGTCTCGCCCCCGCGCGCCGTCGTCACCGGTATCGCGGAGAACCCCGCGAGCGCGGCGGCGAACGCCGCCTCGTGACCCGGCGAGACGGCGACGACGGCCCGGTCGATCCGCCCCGAGGCGGCAAGCCGCTCGAGGGCGTGGAGGAGGAACGGCTTTCCGGCGAGCTTCACGAGGGCCTTCGGCCCGGAGTCGTGGAAACGGGCGCCGAGGCCCGCGGCCGGGATCAGCGCGACGACGGCCACGTCACCGCGCGAGGATGTCCGTTTCCTTCGCCTTGACGACCGCGTCCACCTCGGCGGCGTACCTGTCGGTCATCTTCTGGATGTCGTCGAGGCCGCGCTTCTCCTCGTCGGCCGAGACCGTCCCCGCCTTCCCTTCCTTCTTGACCTTGTCGTTGGCCTCGTGGCGGTGGTGGCGGATCTCCACCTTCGCCTGCTCGGCGAGGGTGTGGGCCTTCTTGACGATCTCCTTGCGGCGCTCCTCCGTCGGGGAGGGGACCGGCACCCGAACGACGCGCCCGTCCGAGCTCGGGTTCAGGCCGAGGTCGCTGTTGCGGATCGCCTTCTCGATGACCGGGCAGAGCTGCGCCTCCCAGGGCTGGATCAGGATGAGCGTGGCGTCGGGGGTCGAGAGGTTCGCGACCTGGTTGAGCGGCGTCGGGGTGCCGTAGTACTCGACGTGGACCCCCTCGAGCAGGCCGACGGAGGCGCGGCCCGTCCGGAGGTGCTTCAGCTCCGCCTTCAGGGCGTCGATGGAGACCACCATCCGGCGCTCGGTTTCCTTCCGGATCTCGGCAAGGGGCATCGGCTCTCTCCTCTCTCAGTTCTTCTTCAGTTGGCGGGCTCGCCCGAGTCGACGACGCTGCCGATCGGCTCGCCCGTGACGACGCGCTGGATGTTGCCGGCGACGAGGAGGTTGAAGACGCGGATCGGGATGCGACTCTCGCGACAGAGGGCGATGGACGCGGCATCCATCACGGCGAGCCGTTTCTCGAGAACCTCCTGGTAGGTGACGTGCGGCAGGAGGACGGCGGTGGAGTCCTTCTTCGGGTCGGCGTTGTAGATGCCGTCGACCTTCGTGCCCTTGAGGATCGCGTCGGCCCGCAGCTCGCTCGCGCGGAGCGCGGCGGCGGAGTCGGTCGTGAAGAACGGGTTCCCGGTGCCGCCCGCCAGGATGATCGCGCGCCCCTTCTCGAGGTGGCGCTCGGCCCGGCGCCGGATGAAGGGCTCGGCGACGGAGCGGACCTCGAAGGCCGTCATGACCCTCGTCGGGACGCCCCGCCGCTCGGTGGCGTCCTGGAGCGCGAGCGCGTTGATGACCGTGGCGAGCATCCCCATGTTGTCGCCCGTCACCCGGTCGATCCCCTGCGTCGCGGCCGAGACGCCGCGGATGATGTTCCCCCCGCCGATGACGACGGCGACCTGGACGCCCATCCTCGCCACCGCGACGAGCTCGTCGGCGATGCGCGCCACCATGGCCGGCTCGATCCCGAAGGGCTGCCCTCCGAGGAGGGCCTCCCCGGAGAGCTTGAGGAGGACCCGGCGGTAGACCGGCCGTCCCGTCTCGGTGCCCATCGGCTCGTCCGCGCTACTTCGTCAGCTCGGCGACCTCGGCGGCGAGGTCGGTCTGCTTCTTCTCGACGCCCTCGCCCACCTTGTAGCGGACGAAGCGGACGACCTTCGCGTCCTTGCCGGCACGCTCGGCGACGACCTGGTGGACCTTCTTCGTGTCGTCCTTGACGAAGGGCTGGTCGACGAGGACGACCTCGCCGAACCACTTGCCGATCATCCCCTCGACCATCTTCTCGGCGACGGCCTCGGGCTTGCCGGACGCGACGGCCTTGGCCTTGGCGATCTCCCGCTCGTCGGCGAGGACCTTCTCGGGAACCTGCTCGCGGACGGCGTAGAGCGGCGAGAGCGCGGCGACCTGCATCGCGAGGTCGCGGGAGAGCTCCGCGTCGCATCCCCTGGTCTCCACGACGACGACGGTCTTGTCGCCGGGGTGGGCATAGAGGTTCAGGGCGTTCCCCTCGGCCGCGACGATCCGGGCGAAGCGGCGGAGCTGCGTGTTCTCGCCCGTCTTCGCCGTGGCGGCCTGGAGCCAGTCGGAGAGCGTGCCGGCGGCGCCGGGGACGGCCGGCGGGCAGGGCATCGCCTTGAGGGCGTCGGCATTCCCCTCGGGGGCGTCGCCGAAGGAGGCCTCGGCGGCGACGAACGCCGCGACGGCCGCGCGGGCGGCCTTGAAGTCGTCGGTCTTGGCGACGAAGTCGGTCTCGCAGTTCAGCTCGACGAGCGCCGCGACGGAGCCGTCGCAGGCGTAGCCGACGAGCCCCTCGGCGGCGACGCGGCCGGCCTTCTTGGCGGCGGCGGCGAGGCCCTTCTTCCGGAGGCTCTTCTCGGCCTCCTCGAGGCTCCCGCTCGCCTCGGCGAGCGCCGACTTGCAGTCGAGGATGCCGGCCCCGGTCTTCTCCCGGAGCTCCTTGATCATGGCGGTGGTGATCTCCATCGGATTCTCCCGTCGCGCGCGGCGTGCCGCCGCGGGCGTCTTGTTCCTTCGTTCGGTGCGCCCGGCGTCCCCGGACGCGAAAAGGGCCGGCGGGAGCGCGCCTTCCGCGACTCCCGCCGGCCCGGCTCGATCAGGTCAGGTCGAGGTTCAGACCGGCGCCGGCGCGGAGTCCTTGGCGACGATCGCCTCGGCGACGGTCGCGCCCTCCGCCACGAAGTTCGCGGGCATCGGCTCGTCGTCGGCCTCCGCCGCCTTCCCGACGAACCGCTCCTCCTGGGCGTGCAGGCCTTCGAGGACGGCGTCGGCGATCTTGCCCGTGAAGAGCTTGATCGCGCGGATGGCGTCGTCGTTCCCGGGGATCACGTGGGTGATCGGGTCGGGATCGCAGTTCGTGTCGACGATGCCGACGATCGGGATGCCGAGCTTGTTCGCCTCCTGCACCGCGATCGCCTCCTTCTTCGGGTCGATCACGAACAGGAGGTCCGGGAGCTCCTCCATCTCGGTGATGCCGGAGAGGTTCTTGGCGAGCTTGGCCCGCTCGCGCTCGAGACGGATGCGCTCCTTCTTCGTGAGGATGGCGTCCGAGTTCTCGGCCAGCATCCCCTCGATCTCCTTGAGGCGCATGATCGACTTGCGGATCGTCACGAAGTTCGTGAGCGTGCCGCCGAGCCAGCGGTTGTTCACGAAGAACATCCCGCAGCGGTTCGCCTCCTCGTAGATGGCGTCCTGGGCCTGGCGCTTCGTCCCGACGAAGAGGACGTTCTTGCCCTGGGAGGCCGCCTCGGTGACGAAGGCGGCGGCCTCGCGGAAGCACTTGAGCGTCTTCTGGAGGTCGATGATGTAGATGCCGTTGC
>CAZNSS010000503.1:0-3384 GCA_964575465.1 uncultured Holophagales bacterium
CGCGAGACGACCTTCTGGAAGACCTCGAGCGTCTCCTGCGGGCCGATCGTGCAGTTCATCCCGACGATGTCGGCCCCCGCCTCCTCGAGGGCGGAGAGCGCCTCGACGACCTCGGTGCCGAAAGACGTCTTGCCGTCGGCGAGGAACGTCATCGAGGCGAGGATCGGGATCTCCCTCGAGAGGTCGCGCGCCGCCCGGATCGCTTCGACCGCCTCGAGGGTCGAGGAGAACGTCTCGAAGAGGAGGAGGTCGACCTTCTCCTCGAGGAGGATCCGGATCTGCTCGGAAAAGAGCTCCCTCACCATCGCCTTCGTGAGCGGTCCGTACGGCTTCACGAGCTGGCCGAGCGGCCCGACGTCGCCCGCGACGAGGACGTACTCCCCGGCGGCGGCCTCCTGCGCGAGGCGGACGGAGGCGCGGTTGATCTTCTCGAGGGAGTCGGCCCAGTCGAACTTCGCGAGCTTGACCCGGTTCGCGTCCCAGGTGTTCGTCGTCAGGATCTGGGTCCCGGCCTCGACGTAGTCGTCGTAGACCTCCTTGACGAGCTCGGCCTGGGCGATGGCGAGGGGGGACCGGGGGCTCTCCGGCGCGGCGCCCCGCGAGACGAGCAGCGTCCCCATCGCCCCGTCGGCGAGGAGGACGTCCGTCTTCAGGCGTTCGCGGATGTCGTGCTTCATGAAAAAACCCCTCCGAGGACGAAGGGGCGTTTCGTGCGATTCGCTTCCGTTCGGCCTCGATTTCATCTCTCCCCGGCCGCGCCGGAGCGGGAATTGGCACCTGTCAACCCTCCCGCCGGCGCCTCGGGCGCCGGGCGGGGAGTGCCGGTTGCCGCGGCATCGCAGGGCCCGTCCCTCCGCCGCTCGTGATGAAACCCGGACTCGACGGAGAGTAGTCACGAGCGACGTCTCGGGCAAGGGCGGGGGGGGCCGGGGGGGGGCGCGAGCCTCAGGTCCCCCCCCGGGAGCGGGCCGGCCACCGCCCGGGGCGCGCCCGGGAACCCTCGACGAGGCCGCCGCCCGCCGCGGGGGTGGTTTAGACTTCGTGCTCAATGAGAGTCCTCGTCGTCGGATCGGGGGGTCGCGAGCACGCCCTCGTCTGGAAGCTCGCCCAGTCACCGGAGGTCAGGGAGATCTTCTGCGCCCCCGGGAACCCGGGGATCGCGCAGCTCGCCACCTGCCTCCCGATCGGCGTCACGGACATCGTGGAGCTGGCCGACTTCGCCGAGAAGATGAAGATCGACCTGACCGTCGTCGGGCCGGAGCTCCCGCTCACGCTCGGCCTCGTCGACGAGCTCGCGAAACGACGGCTCCTCGCCTTCGGCCCCAACAAGCTCGCGGCCGAGCTGGAGGGCTCGAAGGTCTTCTCCAAGGCGTTCATGCGCAAGTACGAGATCCCGACCCCCGAGGCCGAGGTCTGCACGACGCGTGGCGAGGCGGAGAAGGCGGTGAAGGCGCTCGGTCTCCCCTGCGTCTTCAAGGCCGACGGCCTCGCTGCGGGCAAGGGGGTCGTCATCGTCCGCGACGAGGCGGACCGTGACAAGGCCCTGAAGCTGTTCTTCGGAGAGAGGGTCTTCGGAAGCGCGGGAGACCGCGTCCTGATCGAGCGCTGCATCACGGGAGAAGAGGTCAGCTTCATGGTCCTCTGCGACGGCGAGCGGGCGATCCCGCTCGCGACGGCAAAGGACTACAAGAGGGTCTTCGACGGCGACCGCGGCCCGAACACGGGCGGCATGGGGGGGCACAGCCCCTCGGTCTTCGTCGACGCCGCGACGGCGCGCGAGATCCTGATCGACATCGTGAACCCGACCCTCCGCGGCATGGCCGAGGAGGGTCGCCCCTTCCGCGGCGTCCTCTACGTCGGCCTGATGCTCGAGAACGGCATGAAGCCGTACGTCCTCGAGTACAACGTGCGGTTCGGCGACCCCGAGACGCAGTGCATCCTGATCCGGATGGAGGACGACCTCCTCCCGTACCTCCTCGGCTCGGCCCGCGGGAAGTTCGAGGAGAGCGCCAAGCCCGTCTGGAAGAAGGAGGCGGGGGCGTCCGTCGTCATGGCGGCCGAGGGGTATCCCGGACCGTTCGAGCGCGGCAAGCCGATCGAGGGGATCGAGGACGCCACCTCCGAGGAAGGCGTCTTCGTCTTCCACGCGGGGACCGCCAAGGCGCCCGACGGGAGATTCCTCACGGCCGGCGGGAGGGTCCTCGTCGTCTCCGCCAGGGCGCGCGGCCTCTCGGAGGCGCTCGCCCGAGCGGTGCGGGGCGCCGAGAAGATCCGCTTCGACGGGAAGTACTTCCGCCGCGACATGGGGACGAAGGCGATGGAGATCCTCCGGGAGAGGACCGGTTCCGGGCTGGGGTGACGCCCGGGCCATGACCGTCGAAGAGCTGAAGGCCCTGCTCGACGCCGGCGAGGAGCCGTTCGTCCTGGACGTCCGCGATCCCCTCGAGCTGCAGGTCGCGCCGTTCCCGTTCCCGGTCCGTCACGTGCCGATGCGCGAGGTGCCGGCGCGGATCGGCGAGATCCCGGCCGACCGGGACGTCGTCGTCGTCTGCCGGAGCGGGAGTCGCAGCGCCACGGTCGTGCAGTACCTGCGCCGGAACGGCGTGGAGCGCGCGGTCAACCTGGAAGGCGGGATCCTCGCCTGGTCGGGCCGGATCGACCCCTCCGTTCCCCGCTATTGAATCCAAACGCCTTTTTGGGCAACAATTGGGTTGCTCACGACACAGGGGTGGGCCGGAAGGAGGCCTCATGGCAACGGACCAGGACAAGCTCCGTCAGACCGTGGAGTCGCTGCTTAAGGACGACAAGGGTCTGAACGAGCGGGACGTGAAGGTCGCCGCGGGCAAGCTGCTGAAGCTCAAGCCGGCGGAGATCGGCGCGGGCGTCATCCGCGAGGTGCGCCGGAAGATGGGCATCGACCGTCCCTCGGCGCTCGCCTGGGCGCGGGCGCTCCTCGCGAAGGAGCCGACGACCGAGGCGCGCGTCGTCATCGAAGGGATCGCCGAGAAGTTCGGAATCCGGGTCGGCCCCCCCGACGTGACGCGCCTCCGCCCGAAGGAGGCGAGGCGCCCCCGGAAGAACGGGCGGAAGAAGGCCGGCCGCCCGGCGGCCCGTCCGGCGGTGCTGAAGCCCGAGGTCGTCAGCGTCCCGCCGAAGAAGGGGCGGGGGAAGGCGGCACGCATTCCGGAGCCCGTCGTGGAGGCGGGACCGGTGAAGGGAGAGGTCTCGGTCACGTTCCAGGGGCGCGGGACGCCGGAGGACCTCGCCCGCTTCTTCCTCTCGCTCTCGAAAGCCCGCTGAATCCCGGCGGTTGACCGCGGTACCGGGCGCACGCATAATGCCCGCCCCTCCAGGTTGGGGGGTCGTCCAATGGTAGGACTGCAG